>JAGLWV010000189.1 GCA_023133225.1 Candidatus Aminicenantota bacterium
TATAAAGGAGAAGAGGCCAAAAAAATTGTCTATGCAACAGCTCTGGGAGCGACAAGCGAAGACCTGGCTAAAGCTTCAGTCTACGTTCTAGAAGACCTGCTTGAAAAGGATGAGCCGGGACTGCTCCTTGATGTCTATAAGAAGTCAAAATTTTACTCTGTGCGCAAAGCTGTCCTTTACAGTATCGAAGATATGGAGAAGGCCGCATCTGTAAAAATTCTAGGGAAACTCCTTAAGGAAGAGAAAAATTCTGAGCTGAGGCGGATAATCGTCCGGATTATGGGAGATACAAAGAGTGATGATGCTGTCCCGATTCTTCTTGAGGTTGCAAGAAAAGATAAAAATATCAAAGTGCGCACCGCAGCCGTCTCTGCCCTTGGAGAAATCAATACACCAAAAGCCCGGGCTGCACTGATGGAGATTCTCGAGAAAAAAGACAAGAAAGAAAGCTAAGGCAAGGAGCGAGTCATGCCTCATTCAAGAAAATATTTTGCTGTTTTTCTTCTTGTTCTCTGGATGACCGCCTCTCCGTCGCTCTTTTTCTCTCAAGTCTTTCATCACCCCCGTCCCTCTGACAAACTGATAGAGCGGTGGGATTGGGCACTCCAGGAAGCAAGAAAGCTGGAATTAAAGGATGGTCTTTGGATCGGTTACAGCATCAAGCGATGGATGGGTGAGAATTCTTATATCTATTCGACAAGTAAATATACGATGAGCGGTCACTATCCTTTTCCTTCCTACCTTAGAGGGAAAACTCTCGGAGAGATAATCTATGGAAAAGATTTTGATGTTGTCCTCTCCGATGAAGAGCAGGTGCACATTGCAGCAAAGAGAGCCTTAGAAGAATTGAGAAAAAAAAGGAAAGACAAGCGTAAGGTTTTAAAGAATGTTGCGGTCCTTTTTAGATATCGCTCAAGCTCAAAAAAAAATCCTGAGGCTTTGAGGCTCAGCAATCTTTCGCTGCCGTTCGACTCTGAAGGCCTTCCCGTATTCTGGCTCGATCATGCTGAAGATGGAGAAAGCATACATTTGCTTGGAAGCATCTATAAAGGCAAAATTCCTGAGAAGCTCAAGAAAAAAACTCTATCGACCATTGGATTTCATCAAAAATCGGAAATTGTCGTTCCCTTTTTAGAGAAGGTGTTGAAAAGCAAGGAACCTGATGCGCTACGGGGAAGAGCCGCTTCGGAGCTTGAAGACCACAGTACAGAACAATCCTTGAAACTTTTAAGGCAAGCGGCAAAGAATGATCGTTCCTTTTATGTGCGGAAAAATGCAGTTTATGCGCTTGAGGATATGGAGCATCCCGGTTCAACCGATGCCCTCATCGATACCGCCAGAAACTCTGATGATATGGAAATTCGAAAGAAAGCCTTATATGGCTTAGCAGAGAAAGCCTCGAAAAAAGCTGAAGAGGCCCTCGAAGATATTGCTTATGAAGATGAAGATACCGAAGTTCAAAAACGGGCAGTATATGCTCTTGAGGACCTTCCTGATGGAAGGGGAATTCCTTACCTCATAAAAATTGCCAAGGTCCATCCGAAATTAGTCATCCGTAAGAAAGCTATTTACTGTCTGGGAGACAGCGGCGACCAGCGTGCCCTCAAAGCTCTCATCGATATCCTCCAAAAGAAATAAAAAAAGGGGACAGTCCCCTTTTTTCTTATAAAAAAGGGGACTGTCCCCTTTTTTTGTTCTTTTTTTTAAAATGTCATCGTAAGCTTCCAAAGGAAGCGTTAAAATCCCACAGCTTGAGTTGCCATTCCGAGGCGTAAAGCGCCGTACAAACAAGCGCTAACCGATGCATTGGGGCTAAAAGTATGCTATTATTTAGGACCTAAACATAAAGAGACAATAAAGGATCGGAGGTGCGATCATGAAGCTGAATAAGAATAATTTTATCTTTTTCATCGCATCCATGGCCGGGGGTGGCTATCTGGCAAGAAAATTAGTCAAAAATGCCCCCAGGATGATGGAGAAGATGATGGGTGAAGGCTGCAGCCCGATGGACATATGTAAACAGATATTCGAAGGTTTTAGGGGAAATAAAGAAATGGTTGTATCTGCTGCGCCAGAGTTAAGGGAGCTATTTGAGGAGTGGGTAAAGAGTATGGAAACTTCGGTGCTGGAATTTGTTAAGGGGAAAAAGAAGGTGAGTCCTCAGGACATAGCTGATCATCTAAATATCTCCCTGGAGAGTTCTGTTTTTCTTATCAATAAGCTGACCCGCCAGGGAAAACTGAAGATCGGAAGTATTGAAGCCATAAAATAGAAGAGCGCAACACATCGAATGTTTATTGAGTTATAATGAATAAAGGAGAAAGGAGATTTACATGAAAAAACCACTGAGAGTAAATATTTATCTTGTTTGCCTGTTATTTCTCACTCTTGTAATTTCGTACGCACAGAAGGTCGAAACCGTTGATGGAGTTCGTGTTATCCATAACGGGAAAAGTGAAAAGTGGGGCAAGGATCCCAGAATATCTTTAGAGCTTGTTAAAACGATCGGTAGTATAGATACAGAGGATGAGAACCTGGCGTTTCATATTCCCACGGATATTGCTATCGACAGCCAGGGCAACATATACATCCTGGATTCCGGCAACCACCGGATTCAGAAATTTAATTCCGATGGAAAGTATATTGCAACCTTCGGAAGAAAGGGCCAGGGCCCTGCTGAATTCTATTTTCCTGTATCAATAGATATCGATCCTAAAGGCTACATGTATATATCGGACCCGCAAAATCAAAGAATCCAGATATTGAATCCGGAAGGCAAAGACCACAAAATCGTCCGATTTTATGAGAAACCTGCCGGTATTACAAGGATCTCAAAAGCCGGCGATTTGTTCACTGGCAGCGGAGGTTCGTACATGAGTTTCGGACTTGGAGGCTTAGATGAACCAGAGAGTCCGCCTAAACTCATAAAAGTGTATGATCTCGAAGGGAAAATCGGGAAGGAATTTGGACAACCTTTACAATATAAAGATATTCTCGTTAACAGATTGGGTAACCAGTTTCATTATACAGTTGACAGTCAGGACAATGTTTATATCGCCTTCGATTACCAGAACCGGGTGGAAAAATTCTCGCACGATGGGAAGCTGCTCTGGAAAGCGGACCGAAAGCTCAACTACAACCTTACCTCTCCAAAGGCTAAAGGCGGCATAGAAAGAAGCGGAGGAATGGTCCGAGTTCAGATGCCGCAGATGAACAGATGTTCAAACGGGATAGCTATTGATGATAAAGGCAGAGTTTGGGTCATCTCCTTGAAAAGGCAGAGAAAGGAAGATGAAGAGGTCAAAACAGAAATGAGAGTAACAAGCATGGGTGGACAGAAGAGCATGTCATTATCTTTTTCCGGAAGTACCGAAAATAGAGAAACTGACATGTATCAGCTTGAGATATTCGCCCCTGATGGTGTTCTGCTTGGAAAAATTCCGCTTTCTCATTTTGTGGATGATATCCGGATCGAAAAGGATAGTCTTTTTCTGTTGGACAAAATGCGTGGGTCTATGTATTACCAGTACAAGATTATCGAAAAATAGCAAATTCTAAATATACCTGAATTATTCTCTAATTTCTGTCCTACCATACTTTACCCCTATAATCGAGATCGAAAAGGAGATGAAAACATGAAGAAAGCTTCGATCTTGTCCATTGTATTGTTTTTTTTATCAATAACATTTTTTGCAGTGACAGGATGTACAGACAATTCCGGCAAGGGCAGAAAATCGCCCGCAGATGATCTTCTGGTTGTAGAGACTACGATTGCTGAAATTCACCGTGCCATTCGATCAGGCAGACTCACATGTCGTGAATTGGTTGAGATCTATCTGAAACGGATAGAAACGTATGACCAGCCGACAAATCTGAATGCAATTATCGTGATTAATTCCAATGCATTGAAGAGAGCCGATGAGCTTGATGAGGAATTCAGGAGAACAAAAAAACTTCGTCCGCTTCACGGTATCCCTCTCATTGTGAAGGACAATTATGATACCAAAGATTTGCAAACATCGGGGGGTTCTCTTGCTCTCAAAGGCTCAATACCCCCTGATGATGCTTATCAAATCAGAGTGCTTCGAGAGGCCGGCGCTATCGTCTTAGCCAAATCCAATATGGCAGAATGGGCGTTTAGCCCTTATCAGACTGTGAGTTCCATTGCCGGAACAACACGAAATCCCTATGATCTCGACCGGGTGCCGGCAGGATCAAGCGGCGGTACAGCGGCTTCAGTGGCGGCAAACTTTGGAACGGCCGGTTTGGGTACGGATACAGGAAATTCGATTAGAGGACCTTCCTCTCATTGTTGTCTGGTTGGGATCCGTTCCACCATGGGGCTCACAAGCCGCGATGGGATCATTCCTCTCTATCTCAGGAATGATATAGGAGGACCTATGGCACGCACTGTTGAAGATGCGGTCAAAATACTGGAAGTCATAGCAGGTTATGACTCCGCTGATCCTATTACTAAAGCATGTTTAGGAAAAGTTCAGGAAAATTACTCCCAATTTCTGGATAAAAATGGCCTCAAAGGTGCACGGATCGGTGTGTTTCGCACTTTCATCGATTCTCCAACGATCGATCCGCAGGTGAAAGCACTCATGGAGAAAGCAATTGATGATATGAAAAGCCTCGGAGCAGTTATCATTGATCCTTTCGTCATCCCTGACTTTAAGGAGCTTACAAAAAAGCTGTGGTGCGATATGTTCCGGCATGATGTCAACAATTATCTGGCTTCTCTTGGAGACAAAGCCCCATTCGAAAATCTTGCTGAGCTTTTTGATTCGGGTCTCTATTCAGCCTCTATTGAAAGAAGGTTAAAACGGGCGCTCAAAGCTCCTGCTCAAGAAGTTCCACCTTGCCAGGATTTATATAATGAACCCCGCAATATAGCCTTTCGCGAGGCTGTTTTAAAGGCGATGGAAATGAAGAAATTGGATGCTTTTGTGTATCCGACGTGGAGTAATCCCCCTAGAAAAATAGGTGACCTCAAAAGCCCTGCAGGAGACAACAGCCAATTGATTCCGCCCCATACAGGATTGCCCGGATTTACCGTACCCATGGGATTTACTTATGAAAATCTCCCGGCAGGATTGCAGATCGTGGGCAAACTGTTTGGAGAGCCTGACTTAATAAAGATTGTTTATGCTTACGAGCAGGGAACAAAGCACCGCCGTCCCCCCGAAAAATTCCCTGAACTTTACTAGCTTGGATTATTCAGGCAGCTTGGATTATTCACGGGCCAAGATTGCTGCAGCGGCGAGGCCGCAGCCCATGAAGCTGTAGTGTACTACCGCGAATGGGCTGCAACGAAGCCGATGCGGTGATATCGGCTCGCCCGTAGGGTAAAAAATGCCGATAGAAGAAAGAAAAACAAAAAAAAGCGAACCCCCTTGATATACTGAAAAAACAAAATAATGTGCTTATTTCATAGATGTTGATTATTAGTATCGGCAGTTTTTATAAATAATTCAAGCTAAAAAAAGGCTTCGTATTTCATCTTTCTTTTTTGTAATTCTTTGATGAGCCTATGTTTGTGTTCGTGGAAAAAGGCGTCCTTTGTCGCTTCCATTAAGCTATTTTGATAGTAAAATCCTTTTATTGTGCTCATGTAATTCATTTTGTCGATGTAAATTCTGTCTGTTTATCCGCCAGTTCTTTCAGACACTGCCTTGTTAGTTTATATTTTGCTTCCAGAGGCTGGTAAGGGTCACAGACAGAGGAAACCCAAACCGTACCTCTTTTTGCCCTCTCCAACTGCTTTTTCAGGAGCAGGGGGGCATTAACTTTAACATCGATAAATTCACCCCAGGGCTCAACGTGTCCGGAATAGCGTCTCATGAACAAACGGGCATAGCAGTATGTGCAGTTAAACTCGCAGCCGGTGTAGGGATTCAGACAGTAATCGAAAATTTTTGATTTATTGAGAATACTCTTTGCCTTAACTTCCTCGATTTTCAGCATGGAGATTAACTTTGATGATTTAAAATTCCACATGATTATATAGAAAGACGCTTTGCTATTAAAGGATATTTGACTGCAATACACCGACTGCAGACAAAAAAACAGGATTCAGAAATGTAGAGCTTGAGTATAACATAATGATTATATTATTGTTAAATAACCTTTTTGGTGATAGGGTGTCATCTTTTTGGGTAATAAAAGAAGCCTAAAAATCACCCCCCTAAATCATTCTTTGTGGCGATTTACTACTCTATATGATTGTTGCAATATACATGCGTTTGTACCAGTCGTTTATGAAAAATTCAGGCAGGCTGGATTATTCAGGCAGGCTGGATTATTCACGAGTCGAGATTGCTGCAACGAAGAAAAAAAAAGGGGACAGTCCCC
>JAGLWV010000019.1 GCA_023133225.1 Candidatus Aminicenantota bacterium
ATCTAATATTCGTGAAATTGAATTTTGCCTAATAACAACAATAAAATCATATAGTTATATAGAATTTCATCTTAATCAATCACTTGAAAATTATAACCTCTGGGTAGCACAACAAAAAGTCACAGATGATAATATAAAGCTTTATCTTATAGACACTTTAAACAATATAGTTATGGCAGGTGATATAACAATATATCCATTTCTAAAAGACGAATATATAAGAAAATTCAAAAATGAAAAATAAAATTTAATCATTAGCCGGTTGTGTCAAATATTGTTCGCAAATTCACCATCGCAAACTCCTCAAAATTCCTGTTCTGGGGCTTGAAGGATGAATTATTACCCTTGTAATCACCAAAACACTTCCTGCAGGTACTGAGAATACTCCTGCGGATGTACCATCAGGATTTCCTCCCCTTACATCTTGAGTTTCCCCCGGATTCACAGTGGAACCCAAATGTACCATAGTTGAGGGTTTTAGAAAAAGTAGATTACACCCTGCGAGCAACATGGAAACTACTACAAATGTTATCGCTTGAATAAACGTTATCATCAATTAACTGGAAATAACCTCTTCCAATCGAAGCTCCTAGATTGGGAGACATTTTTGGGCCATATTGGGATTGAAAATAATTGAAAATAGAGGAATCCTGCTGTTTTCCAAAGAGCGCCTGGATCAAAGATGGCCTTTTATATGGGGTGTATGTCCGCAAGCCTCCATCCTAAGTTTCGCCATTAATTTTAAAAACACATTGTAACTTGTTTATATTGAGCATGTTGAATTGCCTGTAAATGTACTACCTAACTTCTGGAATTTCGAGATTCAACGCAGTTAGGAGTTCTTTTTCGGTGCTACTGAGCCGGCAGATTTTTCGCACTGGCTGTGCCTTCTGGGGATAATACCTTGGCGCTAATTAAAACTGACCCATTTGTGCTCATTAAAAATAACCCACACGATGCGCAGTTGTTTGTAGATGAAAGGCTCTGATTATATTTTGAGCATGTGGAGGGGGGTATAAGAAGCAACTGAGATAGTGATCAGGTTGTTGTATTTTGTTCTTGCTGTTCATTTGGGACTCTGAGTGAGGGTCCATTGATACGGATAGTGATACAGTGATGTTTCAGCCTATCGAGGAGGGCATCGACCAGGGACTTTTTCTGGAACAGATCATACCATTCGGGATAGTCTAAATTAGTTGTAATGATTGTAGATTTTTTCCCGTATCTTTCCCCCATGAGTTTAAAGAAGGCATTGACTTGTTCTGGTCTGAGGGTTAAATATCCCAGCTCATCAATGTGTAAAATATCGTAGCGACAGAGGCGGCGGAGAAGTTTTGGGGTGGTGCGATCGGCCAGCGAGGCATAGAGTTGATCGAGGAGGTCCTGGGCATTGTAGAACCTGCCGCTGTGGCCGGCGAGTAAGGCATTACGTAAAAGTCCGGTGGCCAGACCGGACTTACCTGTACCGGGGTTACCGATAAAGACGATATTCTCTTTCCGTTCGATAAAGGTCAGCTTTGAGAGGGCCTGGATTTGGGCCCTGCTTATCCCGGGTTGTTTGTCGAAGGGAAAGGTTTTAAGAGTCCAGTCCCAGGGGATTTTGGCCTTGGTTATCCGGTAGGCAAGACTCCGTTCCTGGCGGTAACCGTACTCCTGGCGAAGGAGTCGGGAGAGGAGCTCATCGTAAGTTGTGGCCTCTCTTTCTGCCCGGTCAAGCTCTTGATCGAGAATCTCAGCCATTCCTCTGAGACGAAGCTTAATGAGCATCTCATTTATTTTTTCACGCATCATCATCGTCATCAATTTTAAAAAACTCGCCTGCCACACAGGAGAGGATCATCTCTTCCAGGCGGTGAAGATCATAAAGCCCGTAATGATAAGCTTCTTTGAGAGCCTTTTTAAAGGCTTCCTCAGGATAGGTTCGTTTAAGCTCTAAGAGTTTTCGCATCTTCCTTTGTCCTCTTCCCTTTGAGCGTTTCTTAAGTTCTTTTACATAGTCATCTAAAAGCGTGTCTTGTCCCCGAAGAATCATCTCTTCTTTGGAAGGGCCTTTATGGGCCTTTGAGCGGTTAAGAGGTGAGTGATGACCTTTGGCGGTAACTCTGGTCTCACGTTTTGCTATAAGCCTTGAATGATCGGCCACTTTTTTATGGTTAAAAAACACATGCACCCGATCCCAACTTTTATGAACTTCCACCTGCTTTCCTATGAGTCTCTCCGGCACTGAATAACGGTTGGTGTTAACGCGTACATAGCCTTCAACATCCACGGTTCGGTAGAGGGTCTCATAGACTGCAGGGATGTGGGAAGGGAGTGGGGTAAGATGTGGTTTTTCCATCAGAAAGGCTTGCTCAGGGCTCATATATGCTGCGGTGCCTAAAATCACTCCTGAACGGCTTGTCCCTACAGTAATAGTCGGGGATTTGGAGGGATCAACACTAGATGCTTTATCGGTTTCCGCAACCTCGAAGGCCTTTGCCAGGCCAAAGTCTAGAACCTTGACTTGGCCCTCAGGCGTGACTTTGACATTAGAAGGCTTCAGGTCTCGGTGGATGATCCCTTTCTCGTGTGCCGATTCCAGAGCCTCGGCAATCTGTCGACATATCTCTAGAGCCTCCTGGCTTTTCAAAGGTCCAGAAGAAAGTTGGTCAGCAATGGTTTCTCCCTCTACCAGCTCAAGAGCAAGAAAGTGCTCACCATCGGATTCTTCAAAACCATAAATAGTGGCTATATTGGGATGATTGAGGGATGCAAGTAATTTGGCTTCTCGTTCAAACCTAGCAAGTCGATCAAAATCTTTCCCAAACTCCTCAGGTAGAACCTTAATTGCTACTTCACGTTCTAGCTTTGTATCTTGTGCCCTGTAAACAACACCCATGCCGCCTTCGCCAAGTTTTTCAATGATTTTGTAATGGGAGATAGTTTTCTCTATCACTTTCGCAACCCCGAATTAGGATATTTGACTTATAGCATGGGAGAGGTTTGATGTCAATTCATAAAGAACAGACTTCCCCTCTTGTCACCATTTTGTCACCAGAAATGCCTAAACCTGCTTAATTATGGATACTGTGGCCTAAATGAAAGTGAGGCTTTTACCCCTGAAAATCGTATTTTCCCCTGTTAATCAAAATCGTAGAGCGAGGGATTCCTAATCCCTGAGTCGCGGAGTCGGGTCCTGCCAGGCGCCCCATCCCTTTATACAGAAACATGATCTGGTCTATTATCCATTCAGCTTCGCCAGCTTCTTTATGGCATTCATAACCTAGAAATCTAACGTTACAGGTAGTACAATGAGTGAGGTTATGTCAGACCAGCTTGTGATCCAACGCGAATGAGGCGACTAACAAGGAGGTGATGATGGGTTTAATCGAAAAGCTTAAATGGTGGGGGGACAGCGTCGGAGTGCTGACTTCCCTATTTAGCAAGTGGAGCCCTCACAATTGCAAGAGCGAGAAAGATTACGAGAATTCGTTGTCCTCCTTCCTCCACGAAGAACTCGAAAACCACGAAATCACTAAACAATATGCTATAGGTCGATTCCGTGCAGACCTCGCGATTGATGACGAATTGATTATCGAAATCAAATACAACTTTAACACACTTACGAAATATCGAAGCCTGCTGGGGCAGTTGGCGGAGTACAAAGAGTGGGGCGGTCGAGTCATCGTGCTCTTGGTTGGCAAGACAGACCCGGACTTAAAGAAGCGGTTGACCTCCTACCTGGAGAAAGAAGGTCTTTGTGGCGCGTATTCTTTCGAAGGAGACAAGATTACCGTTTATGAGAAGAAGTAGATAACGATCCAATCACCAGTATGGCCCCGGACTTAATCTTGAGTCCAGCACTTGCCTCTAGATAGACCTTTCCCCAAATCCATGTGGACACGGTGTGGACAAATTGTGTTAAAAAAGCTCAGTTTAATGGTTCTCTTCCATATTGTGTGGGTAATAGAGTTTAATCATACCATCGAGACATGTTAATATTCAACGTAAACACTACGATTGAAGGAGATGTCTTGATGGATGAATATTCACTTTTTACTATTGCCCTGGGTCTTAAGAAGCCCTGGAAAGTGGCAGACGTTAAATTCTCAAAGGATGAAGGTCGGCTTGACCTTAAGATCGATTTCCAAAAAGGGGCTGCTTTCCCCTGTCCTTCATGCGAGGAAGGGCGTTGTCCTATCCATGATACCAGGGAGAGGGCGTGGCGGCATTTGAACTTTTTTCAATACGAGACCTATTTGCATGCCCGAGTCCCCAGGGTTAGATGTGGGAGATGCGGTATTAGACAGGTAGAAGTGCCCTGGGCTCGGTCTGGGAGCGGTTTTACTTTGCTGTTTGAGTTGCTGGTTTTGCAATTGTGTCGGGAGATGTCGGTGGCAGGGGTTGGAGCGCTGGTCGGTGAGCATACGAATCGCATTTGGCGGATACTGGAACACTATGTGGAGCGGGCACGCCGGAGGATAGATCTTAGTTCTTTTCATATTTTAGGAATAGACGAGTTTTCTGTCCGCAAGGGACATGAATATATGACATCCTTCAGTGATATCGATGCATCCCGTGTGGTATTTACTGGCGAGAGCCGGAGGAAAGAAGTCATTGAAGAATTTTCCGATGATATGAAAGAGAGAGGGTACGATCTGAGGGATATTGATCTTATTTGCTGTGACATGTGGGATCCGTATCTTAACGGCATCGAGAAGCATATTCCTGGGGCGAGTGTAGTTTTCGATCGGTTTCACATTATGAAACAAATGAATAAAGCGATAGAGAAGGTCCGGTGGGCAGAGCAGAAGGAGAATAAGGATCTAAAAAAAACACGATTCATTTGGCTTAAGAATCCGAAAAATCTCACAGAGAAACAGTCAGAACAATTGACAGAACTGAAGAAGCTGGACCTTAAGACAGCGCGGGCCTATCAAATCAAGCTGGCTTTGTCTCGATTTTGGGAGATCAGAGAGCCTAATGAAGCGGAGCATTATCTTACGAAATGGTTTTTTTGGGCAACTCACAGCCGTCTGGACCCGGTAATCGAGGTGGCACGAGGGATCAAAAGATACTGGCAGGGCGTTCTGAATTATACGCTCTCACGGATAACGAATGGAGTTGTAGAAGGCCTGAACTCTAAGATCAAAACAGCAATGAAAAGAGCCTATGGTTTTAAGCATACTCAATATCTAAGGACCATAGTATACTTGGTGGTGGATAAATTATGTTTCGATTAATTACCCACACAATATGGAAGAGAACCAGTTTAATTAACTCAGGCTAAAAATAGAAAACAAGGAAATTATTTAAAAATCAGGCGAAAGGCATGTCGGAGGAGGGATTCGAACCCACATGGAACAGAATGTCCCGCTGGATTTTGAGTCCAGTGTGTCTGTCCAATTCAAAATATAGACTTATTCGTCTCATCACCGGGCTGGTGACGTTCCGGTGACGTTTTGTGCCTAAAATCGCCTACGTTTGCCTAACGGTGATAAAGCTTAAGAATTAATGATTCGCCCAATTTTACAGGGAAACTACCAGATATAAGGCTGGCTGGGAAGCAGGGATTCGAACCCCGATTCCATGATCCAGAGTCATGTGTCCTACCATTGGACGACTTCCCAACTGGAGTCATTATAATAAAAGATATTCCAGTGTTTTTCAACATAAGGGCCGGTGAATGCTCCAGTGAATCACGTTGACTTGGAAAATTCCTGATGATAATATTGACCGTTCATCATGAAAAAAAATTTTGTTCGATTTGGCATAATCTTTTTCCTGACCGTTGTTTTTCTTTATTTTTTCTTTCGAGGTGTCGAATGGAAAGAGGTTTTCGGATACCTCACCGATGTCAAACGCGAATTTTTTATCCTCGTTATTATCCTTGTTCCTTTCCACTTCGTTGCTCGCGCAATCAGATGGGAATATCTTCTGAAACACGAAAAAAAGACGAAATTATTCAGCAGGTTTGCTGCTCTTGCGATCGGCGCTACCGTGACATTCATTTTTCCCGGAAGATTGGGAGAACTGGCCAGGCCTTTGTACCTGGCTCAGAAGGAAAATATGAAAAAAGGATTTGTTATTGGTACAGTTGTGGTGGAGAGAGTTTTTGATATCTTTACAATGTGTACGTTATTAGGCCTCTTTCTCATCACCAGGCCTTTCTACTCTTCCTCTTTTCAAACGAAGGAGGAAGTGTATTCAAACCTGCAGTTCTGGGGATCGGTAGCGATTGTTGTGGCTTCGATCCTATTTCTTTTTATACTTGCCTTTATTTTTTTTAGAGAGAAAACCCTGGCAATTTTTTCTTTTTTTCTGAAACCCCTTCCTCAGAAAACTTCTCAAAAAATCATTGAATTTCTTGAAGAATTTGTTAAGGGGCTGAAATTTTTTCATTCTGCCGGAAATTTGCTGATGTATATATTATTATCCTTTGGCGTTTGGCTGAGCATCGTTTTTTATTATTGGATATTCCTTTTCGCTTATAATATTTCCATGCCTTTTTTCTCCCTCATTCCCTATACATTCCTGATTATGATAGGAGCCGCGATTCCAACTCCGGGGATGGCGGGAGGATTTCACGCTTTCAGCAGGGAAGGCTTGACTTCTCTCTTTAGCGTAAACCTAAATCTAGCCATTGCGATGACAATTGTTGTTCATGCCATCCAGCTTGTCATGACTTGTCTAATAGGATATGTTATATTATGGAAAGAAGGAATATCGCTGCTTCAGATAAAAAAATTAGGAGAGGATGTTGAGTCATGAAGTGCCCTTACTGTGAGCATTCAGAGAGCAAAGTCATTGATTCCAGAGAGAGTAAGAACGGATTGCGCATCCGCCGTCGTAGAGAATGTCTTGCCTGCAAGAAAAGATTTACCACATATGAAAAGGTAGAAGAGATTCCCTATATGATCATAAAAAAGGATGGACAGCGACAACCCTTTGACAGCCAGAAACTCTTGCGGGGTTTACTGAAAGCATGCGAGAAGAGGCCTGTACCGTTGGCCAAGCTCGAAGAGATCGTTGAAGAGGTCGAGAGCCTGTTGCAGGAACAACCGGAAAAGGAAATGAAGGCCTCTGTGATCGGACAGTTTATGATGAAGAGGCTCAAAAAGTTGGACAAAGTGGCGTATGTCAGATTTGCTTCAGTTTATCGAGAATTCAAGGATGTTGTCGAGTTTAAGCAGGAGTTGGAATCTCTATTAAGGGAGAGATAGGTTGCCTCAAAAATGGCAAGAAGAATCAGGCCCGTCTCAAGAATACAAAAGATAAAGAATGAAATAAATAAAAGAGTGGGGGAGCTTTTTTGCAATTCTCAAGAACGAAGTTTTGAGCATTGTTCTGAGGAAGCATGCTGAGGAGCAAAAGGAAAGTGTATTGAAAATCCAGGAAGCTGAGAAATAAAATCGGAGGGCTATTATGGCCAAGAAAGAGAGCGATAATCAAGATGAATTCGAAGACATTATTGGAGACCGGGATGAAAAGATCCATATTCCCAAAAAATTGCCCATTCTTATGTTGAGGGATGTTGTCGTTTTCCCATACATGGTTATTCCATTATTTGTAGGAAGGGAAAAGTCAAAGAATGCCATCGAGCATGCCCTTTCCTCGAACCGCATGATTTTTCTCCTGACTCAAAAGAACATGGAAATCGAAAAGCCAAAAAGGGAAGATGTCTATGATGTCGGCACCATTGCTTTAGTAATGAGAATGCTCAAACTTCCGGATGGAAGAGTAAGAATTCTGGCGCAGGGTCTTGTACGGGGTAAAATGGAGAGCCTGGACGAGGAGAAACCTTATTATTTAGGGAAGGTGAAAGTCGTTCATGAACCTGAAGAAGATGAGAAATCGATCGAGGTTGAGGCTTTGATCCGGAATGCCCGTTCTGGACTTGAGAAAGCTTCTTCTTACGGAAAAGACATTCCTCCTGAAGTCATGATCCTTGCTGCTAATATCGAGGAGCCAGGGAGGCTGGCTGACCTGATTGCAGCCAATCTGGAATTAAAAGTTGAAGAAGCGCAGCGTATCTTAGAGATACCCGATCCTGTCAAGAGGCTGAAGAAAGTCTATGAACTCTTGGCCAGAGAGCTTGAGCTTCTTGATGTCCAGTCCAAAATCAGCACTGAGGCTAGAGGCGAGATGGAAAAGCTTCAGAAGCAATATTATTTGAGGCAACAGATAAAGGCAATCCAGAAAGAGCTTGGAGAAGGGACTGAGATCCAGGAAGAAATTAAGGGTTACAAGGACGCATTGAAGAAGCTGAAAACTTCCACAGAAGTAAAAGAAGAACTGGAAAAACAGATCAGCCGCCTCTCCCAGATGCATCCCGAATCAGCCGAAACAGCCGTTGTCCGAAATTATCTGGACTGGATGTTCGCTCTTCCATGGGGAAAGAGTACAGTCGATAATCTGGACCTTATAAAAGCCATGGTCATCTTAGACGAAGACCATTACGGGCTTGACAAGGTCAAAGAAAGGGTAATCGAATATTTGGGAGTGAGGAAGCTTTCCCGGAAGATAAAGGGGCCCATTCTTTGTTTTGTCGGTCCCCCGGGAGTGGGGAAGACTTCTCTCGGCCGCTCCATAGCCAGGGCACTGGGAAGAAAATTCATCCGGATCTCCCTTGGAGGAGTAAGGGATGAAGCAGAAATCAGAGGCCACAGAAGAACATACGTTGGAGCTTTACCCGGAAGGATAATTGAGGGAATAAGACGATGTGGCTCGAATAATCCTATTTTTATGATGGATGAAGTGGACAAGATCGGCGCAGATTTCAGAGGAGATCCTTCATCGGCTTTACTCGAGGTGCTTGATCCTGAACAGAATTATTCCTTTCGAGATCACTATCTGGGCGTTCCTTTTGACCTCTCCAAAGTGATGTTTATCACCACAGCTAACCTTCTTGATCCGATCCAGCCTGCCTTCCGCGACAGAATGGAGGTCCTCCGTCTTCCGGGTTATACGGAAGAGGAAAAGCTTCAGATCGCTATCCGCCACCTGGTGCCGAAACAAATAAGTGAAAATGCCCTGAACAAAGATTTGATCTCCTTTACCAGCGGAGCGATTAAGAAAATAATATCTCTTTATACGAGGGAGGCTGGCGTAAGGAATCTCGAGAGAGAGCTTGCAGCAGTTTGCCGAAAGGTTGCCCGGAAAGTCGCAGAAGGAAGAAAAAAACTGACTAAAATTACTTTCCAAAACCTCGAAAGGTACCTCGGCCCTACAAAGATATTCAAGGGCCGGCTTCTGCAAGAAGACCAGATAGGAGTAACAACAGGAGTGGCCTGGACGGCTGCGGGAGGAGAGATCCTTTTTGTAGAGGCGACCAAGATGAGGGGCAAGGGGAATTTGTCCATGACAGGGTCTTTAGGCGATGTTATGAAAGAATCAGCTCAGGCAGCCTTGAGTTATGCCCGTGCTCATTCCGATGAGTTGGACATTGATACAAAGTTATTTTCTCAAAATGATTTTCATGTTCACATCCCGGAAGGGGCCATACCTAAGGATGGCCCTTCAGCCGGGGTGACTATTGCCGTTTCACTCATCTCGGTCTGTAATAGTTTGAAAGTCAAACGGGACGTCGCCATGACGGGAGAGATCACCCTGAGGGGCAACGTGCTTCCAGTCGGAGGAGTGAAAGAGAAGGTTTTAGCTGCCCAGCGGGCTGGAGTAAAGGAAATGATTTTGCCTCTGGCAAATAAGAATGATCTGATCGATATACCCAAGAAGATTAAAAAAGAGATGCAGTTTATTTTTGTTGAGGATATCAATGAAGTTTTTAGTCATGCTTTGGTGAATTATAAAAGCCTCGAAACCAAATCCAAAAAATAGACGCGAGAAAAAAAGAGGAAAAAAGGGGACAGTCCCCTTTTATTTTAGCTGAGATTCGCACTACTTCGTCATTCCCGCGGAAGCGGGAATCCAGGGACAGAATAAAAGGGGACTGTCCCCTTTTTTTTCTTTTTAATTCGAGAGAAAATTGCCTTTAAAAACAATTTCAGCAGGTCCTGTCTGATAAACTTTTTCTTTTTCCCATTCGACGGTTAGCTGACCCATACTTGTTCTCACTTTGACCTTTTTTTCAGTCAAATTCTTCAAAATAGATGCTACTGCAGCAGCGCAGGAACCACTCCCGGAGGAAAGAGTCTCTCCGACACCCCGTTCCCAGAATAGAACTTCGATTTCTTCTCTGCTTAAAACCCTGATAAACTCGATGTTTATCCTTTTGGGGAAGAAGGGGTGGGATTCGATTTCCCGTCCGATCTGATGCCATTCGATTCGAGCAGGGAAACGGTCCACAAAAATGGCGCAGTGGGGATTGCCGAGGGAGATGACTGTTACGGGGTAGCTCTCGTGGCTGATGGAAAGAGGATAATCAATGATCTTTTCATGGGGAGAGCCGTCATCAAAAGGGATATCCTGGGAACTCAAGCGGGGAATTCCCATTTCGATCCTGATCAGGAAATGGTTCTTTTTTCGCTCGATAAGCTCACACACTCTCTGGCCTGCTGAAGTGGAGAAAAGGATCTGAGAAGGCTCTATTTTTTTTTGCTGATAGAGGTAGGCAGCCGCACATCTTAATCCATTACCCGAGATTTCTGCCTCTGTTCCATCAGCATTGAATATACGGAAATTGACATGACCTTTCTTTCTATTCTTGATGGAGATAATGAGCAAGCCATCGGCTCCTACACCCGTGTGGCGGTCACAGATTTTCCAGGCAAGTTTGCTAATATCGGGAAAATCCCTGGTTTCAGCCTCCTCGATAATCAGAAAATCATTTCCTAAAGAATGAATTTTAATGAACTTCATTCAGGTATCCTGAGGGTTACGATAGATTCAGTTGTATCTCTCTGTCCCTCTCTTCGGATTCGCAGCATGAGTGTGTCTCCTGAATTCAGCTTATCTACTATTTTTATCAACTCGTCTTCATCTTTAATGTTTTGCCCGTTGGCCTCAAGGATAATATCTCCGCGTTTGAGGCCATTTCGATCTGCTACACTGTAACGCTTGACATCGGTGATTAAAACTCCCTCCCGTGACCTGAGTCCATAGCGTCTCGCAACCCGGGGAGTCAGTGAAGTTACAGTGAGTCCCAGGTCTTTTTTTGAGGCAGGAGAAGTTTCTTGCTCTTCTTCGGTTGGCAATTCTGTGAGTTTTGCGGTGAGCACCTTCTCCTTTCCATTCCTGATGACTTTGAGTTCGACTTTTGTCCCTGGCGTGATGTCGGCAATCTTAAACATAAGGTCATTGTGGTCTTTTACTGGCTGTCCGCTAATTTCAATGATAACATCGGTAACTTCTAAGCCGGCTTTGTCTGCGGGTGTGCCGCGCACAACTTCGCCGACCAGGGCTCCCCTCTTAGATTTCAATTTAAGATGGTCCTTATCAGCGGTAGTGATGGGCTGAGGCCGGATTCCGAGGTAACTTCTGATGACTCTTCCTTTTTCTTGGAGCTGTTTGACGACTTTCCTTGCCAGATTGGAGGGAATGGCAAATCCGATGCCGATGTTCCCACCCGTAGGTGCCAGAATTAGAGTGTTTATACCGACAACATCTCCTTTCATGTTCACAAGCGGGCCACCGCTGTTTCCGGGATTTATGGCAGCATCTGTCTGAATATAATCCTGGTAGCGTATATCCGAAAACCCCCCGAGCTGCCTTCCCTTGGAGCTGACAATGCCTGCTGTAACGGTATGTTCCAGGCCCCAGGGATTTCCGATGGCCAATACCCATTCTCCCACCTGAAGCAAGGAGGAATCAGCGAGTTCACAAAATGGAAGATTTTTATCCTTTATTTTTAACAAGGCCAGATCCGAGAGAGGATCTGTACCGATAATCTCGGCTGTGTACTCTTTCTCTTGAAGTGTGAAGACAGTCACTTTCACGGACTTTTCTACCAAATGGTTATTTGTCAAGATGTATCCTTCTGAGTGGATAAAAAAGCCTGTTCCTCTGACTTCGGAGCGGTATTCTCGCTCTCTTCCCCGTGGAGCTCCGAAAAACCTATCCCAGAAATCATCGAAAGGCCTGTCGCCCCCAAAAGGGGAAGCCCTCCTCTTTTCCACTTTCTCTGCTGTAATCTGCACAACAGTAGAGCCGACTTTATCGGCGATTTTGACAAAATCCAGATCGGGCTTCGCCTGTAGAGGAATAGTAGGATTAGAGGCATAAAGAGAGGACGCTAACGAGGGCGAAGTTGGTTCCTCTAAAAAATTCTCTATGGAATTCTTCTCGGGTAGATAGATAAAGATCATACCGGTTATAAGAATTCCTACAAAGAAGCTTATCAATGCTATTAAAAAGGTCTTTTTCATTTCATTTGCCTCCTAACTCCTAAATAATAAAATAACATACTAATTGTATAATTTCAATCAGCCAACATAAAATAAACTCTGGATATGGAGAAAAGTTGCATTCAGAAGTCATTAAAGCTATTATCACTTTGCCGAGTAACTTCTCAATAAGTATGGGTAGCAGGAATCCATAGCTACCGTCATTCCCGCGGAGCCGGGAATCCAGTAATTTGATAATTAAGGGGAGATAATTAAGGGGACACAATACTTAATTATGAAAAAAGGGATTTTAATCGTTTTCGAAGGAATAGACGGGGCCGGGAAGTCAACACAGGCAGAGATTCTGATGAAGAAGCTCCTAGCCAGGGGATTGGATGTAGTCTATTTCCGGGAACCCACGAAGAGCAAATGGGGACGAAAAATCAGAAAGAAAGCGCTTCATCCTGATTCTCTCACCCCGGAAGAGGAACTGGATTTATTTCAGAGAGATAGAAAAGAAAACGTAGAAAAAAATTTAAAACCTGCGCTGGAGAAGAAAAAGATTGTTGTTCTGGATAGATATTATTATTCGACTATTGCGTACCAGGGAGCAAAGGGAATCGAAAAGAAGCGCATAAGACAAATGAATGAGGAATTTGTCATAAAGCCTGACCTGGTATTTATTTTAGATATTGATCCACAAAAAGGTCTTAAGCGGATAGAGAACCGGGAAAAAAAGGACAGGCTTTTCGAGCAGGAAGAATATCTGGTCAAAGTCCGGAAGATATTTCAAGGCTTTAAAGGAGAGAACGTTGTTCATATCCCTGCTCAAAGACCAAAAAATGAAATCAGTACGAAAATAGAAGAAACCGTTCTCCGTTTCCTCACTTAGCCTGGATTATTCACGAGTTGGGGCAGTTTTTATGAATAATTCAGGCAGCCGGGATTATTCACGGGCCGAGATTGCTGTAGCGGCAAGGCCGCA
>JAGLWV010000190.1 GCA_023133225.1 Candidatus Aminicenantota bacterium
GGGTAAAAAATGCCGATAGAAAGTAAAAGGAATTCAAAATATTAAGCGGTCACCTTGGTCTATTGAGAAAGCATGCTAATATGTTGATAACATGGATATTAATTATTAGTATCGGCAGTTTTTATGAATAATTCAGGCAAGTTGTTTACATGAAATCATTATTAAGTTCGACTAAAAATAATGCATACACGTAAAATATCGGCTGAAGAAGAATTTCAATGGAGAGAGGGAGTTAGGGGAGTATCAGGCGAGGATCAACCCAAAATATTTTAACAGGATGGTTCTCCATGTCAGGAGAGAGAAAAAATGAAGTCCCAGGATAAGACTAAAGAGCAGAGCGTAAAAGAATCTCGACAACTGCACCCGAGAAATGCTGAAAAGAAAAAGACTGAGGACAGACGCAAACGGGTAGAAGAAAGATTAAGAATATCTGAAGAAAGATATAGGATTTCTTTTAAAAATTCTAGAGACGCAATAAACATTTTCTCTAAAGAGAGAAAAATTTTAGATGTAAACCAGAAACTGATTCGACTCAGCGGGTACTCCAAAGAAAAGCTTCTCACCATGAAACTCCAGGACCTTTACCCTGACGCGGTTAAGCCTGCTACGAGGGAAAGAATCCAGAAGATGTTGCTGGGAGAAGCCTCGCCTATTTTTGAATCTTATCTGCTCACAAAAAAAAGAAAAAGGATTCCTGTTGAGGTAGCTGTTACTCTGTTAAAAAACTGCTATGGCCAGAAAATTGTCTTTCAGGGTAATGTGAGAGACATCACAGATCGCAGGAAGATAGAGGAAGAATTAGATAAATACCGTAAGCACCTTGAGGAACTGGTAGAAGAACGTACCGCCATACTGAAAGCGATCAATGAACTACTTTATCAGGAAATCTCCGACCGCAAGCGTGCAGAGAAAATTCAAGCTTCACTCTATCAAATTGCTGAGGCCACACAGTCTGCTGAGAATCTTGAAGCGCTCTATCACATCATCCACGAAACCATTACCGAACTGATGCCTGCGAAGAATAATTTCTACATTGCTCTTTTTGATCCAGATTCAGAGATGATCAGTTTCCCGTACTTTGTTGATGAATATGAGGAGAATCCCGGTCCTCAAAGTTTCGGGAAAGGATTGACCGAATATGTTTTTCGGGCGGGAAAACCTCTCCTTGCCTCACCTGAAATTTTTGAAGAGCTTGAGAAGAAAAGAGAAGTAGTTTCAGTAGGGCCACCTTCGATTGATTGGTTGGGCGTTCCCCTGAAAACGAAAAATAAAATTATCGGAGTGTTGACTGTTCAGAGCTATAAAGAAGGTGTCAGATACTCAGAAGAAGATAAAAATATTCTCACATTCATTTCAGAACAAGTGGCCATGGCGATTGAACGCAAACAAACGGATGAAGCGCTGCGGGAAAGTGAGGAAAGATATAAGGCACTCTATGACCGGTCTCTTTTCGGTGTATTTGTGCATGACCTTAATGGCAAATTCATAGATGCTAACGAAGCTGCGTTGGATTTGCTGGGATATAAAAAAGAGAATATTCCTTCCCTTAATTTTGCTTCATTAATCGATGAAAGCCAGCTGCTCAAAGCCTTCAAAGTCCTTGAAGAGATAAAAAAAACTGGTTATCAGAAAAAACCTACAGAATACAAACTGAAAAGGAAGGAAGGACATTATATCTGGGTTGAGACTGAAGCATCCATGATTTACAGAGAAGGGAAACCCTTTGCAATTCAAGGGATTGCGAGAGATATCACGGAACGTAAGTTGATGGAGGAGGAGCTGCGGGAGAGTGAAGAAAAGTTCCGGAGCATGAGTGCTTCAGCCCAGGATGGCATTATAATGATAGACAGTGATGGAAATATTTCATACTGGAATGATGCGGCTGTAAGTATATTCGGATATGCAAAGGAAGAAGCCATTGGCAAGCATATGAGGATAATAATCCCCGAAGAATATTATGATGATTACAAGAAAGGATTCAGCAGTTTCAGTAAAACAGGAAAAGGCCCCAAGGTTGAGAGAACACGTGAATTAACAGCTCGACGAAAGAATGGAACGAAGTTTCCTATAGAACTTTCTCTCGCATCGGTAAAGATAAAAAACCAATGGAATGGCATAGGGATAGTCAGAGATATCACAGAGCGCAAGAGAGCTGAGAGGCTCCTTAGGGACTCGGAGGAAAAATATCGTATTCTTGCTGAAAATGCAAAGGATGGGATTTATATTATCAGTCCAGAAGGCTTCGATTATGTCAATCCTGCTTTTGAGAAGATATTTGGCTATAAAGCAAAAGAAGTCTGTGACAATCACTTCAATTTCCTTGACCTTATTCACCCGGAAGATAGAGATCTGGTCAGGGAAAGAGAACAGTCAAGGAAAAATGGAAAGGACTTGCCTCCTGCATATTCATTCAGGATTATTACTAAAGATGGAAAAACACAATATGTTGAAGTCAACACTGTTTCTCTTCCTGGAGAGAAAGTGAGGATATTGGGAATACTCAGGGATATTACAGAACGAAAACATGCCGAGGAAGCCTTGCGGGAGAGTGAGGAAAAGTATAAAACATTGGTGCAGACTTCTCCAGATGCGGTAACTGTGACTGACTTAGAGGGAAACATCACCTATGTCTCCCCGCGGACACTTGAGCTGCACGGTTTTCAGAGTGCAGAAGAAGTAATAGGAAAAAGTGCTTTTAGCTTTATTGCCCCTGAATACCATGAAAAAGCAAAAAAAAATCTTAAGAAAACTCTTAAAGTAGGGACAATAAGAGATGTGGAATATACTTTTTTGAAGAAAGCCGGAACTCGCTTTATCGGCGAATTCAATAGTGCCTTGATTAAAGATGCTGAAGGGAATCCTAAAATGTTCATCGGTACCACGAGAGATATAACCGAGAGCAAAAAAGCCAAGGAGGCAATAAAAGAGTCGGAAGAACGTTATCGAGACCTGGTAGAGAAAGCCGGTATTGCCATTTTGATCGATGATAAAAAAGGAGATTTTACATATTTTAATAAAAAGTATGCCGCATTGTTTGGATACTCGGTTAAAGAAATGAAAGAACTATCCATTCATTCCATTGTTCATCCTGATAATGTTGATATGGTCATGAAATATCATAGAGAGCGCGTTAGAGGTAAAAAAGTTCCCACAAGATATGAATTCAGAGGGATCAAAAAAGATGGCTCCGATATATATCTCGAACTGGATGCTGTTGCCTTAAGGGAAAAAGGACATATCATTGGCACTCGTTCATATATGTGGGATATCACCGAGCGTAAGAAGGCACAAGAGGTTATACAAGAATCTGAGGAGAAATTTAAAACACTTTTTAACAGCGCAAGTGACGCGATTTTTATACACGATCTGGGAGGTCACTTTTTGGAGGTCAATGAGGTTGCTTGCGATCGCCTCGGTTATAATCGGAAAGAGTTATTGAAAATGGGGCTGGAGGACATAGATTCGCCGAAATTAGCCACCATGGTACCAGCACGAACCGAAGAGTTGGATCAGCGTGGTCATATCTTCTACGAGACCGTTCATATGCGTCGGGATGGTACAATTATTCCGATTGAGTTAAGCAGCCGAATTATTGAATATAACGGAGAACCTGTTGCACTCAGCATTGCCCGAGATATCACAGAGCGCAAGCAAGCAGAGGAGGAGCGCAAACAGAGCTTTGAAAGATTACAAAGAGCCCTGGAAGAAACGGTCAATGCACTGGCATCAGCACTCGAAATGAGGGATCCTTATACTGCGGGTCATCAAAGGAGGGTAACTGACCTGGCCTGTACTATAGCAAGAGAAATGGGTCTTTCAGATGAGCAGGTCGATGGAATTCGCTTGGCTGGAATTATTCATGATGTCGGCAAGATTCGAGTGCCTGGTGAAATACTCAGCTGGCCCGGGCAGTTGACCGAAATCGATTTTAATATAATTAAGACCCATCCCCAAGTTGGCTATGATATATTGAAGACAATAGAATTTCCATATGCTGTTGCAGAAATCATGCTCCAACACCACGAAAGAATGGATGGCTCTGGATATCCTTCTGGCCTTAAAGATGGAGAAATTCTTCTGGAAGCGAGAATTTTGGCAGTTGCTGATGTTGTTGAAGCTATGGCCTCTCATCGACCTTACCGGCCGGCCCGTGGTATTGATAAAGCCCTTGCGGAGATTACCAAGAATAAGAGTGTCCTATATGATCCTGATGTTGTGGATGCATGTTTGAAACTTTTTAAAGAAAATAAATATAAGTTTAAATAAATCGAAAAGTTTACCGAAAGGCTGTAGATGGTTAGTTTAGATAATATCATTAAGAAGTTAGGCATACTCAAGAATTATCGAAAAGATGAAGTTTTGTTTAATGCTCAAGATAAGGCTAATGGCATGTATTATGTTCAATCTGGTGAAATTCGGGTTTTTAAAATGGATGAGCATGGCAAGGAAGTCGAAGTGGTGCGGATTGAGCCTGGTGATTTTTTAGGGGAAGCCATTGTGTTCGTTTCTTCTGAATTTCCATTTTATGCTCAGGCTGTAAAGGATTCGAAGGTTTTATTTCTGGGAAAAAAGACCATCAGCCAGGAAATAGAAAAGGATCCGGCAGCAGCTCAATTCTTTCTGAATTTACTGGCGAAAAAATGCATGACGCTGAGTAATAGAATAGAATTTCTCGGGCTTCAGACCATCAGGCAGAGGCTGATTCAGTACTTGTTTTCATCTTGTTCAGGAGAGAAACGGTGTGTTATTGAATTGAGGTTAAAAAAAGTTGAACTGGCCAAACTTTTGGGCACTATCAGCGAAACCCTCTCCCGGAATCTCAAGCAGATGCAGGATGAAGGACTTATCGAAGTCAAAGGTAAAAAAATTTATGTAAAAGACTGCCTGAAGCTAAGGGAAGAATTATCTCCCTGATTTTTTTTACTCATTTTTCTGCTTTAGAATATATAAGTTCCTCTTCCATCTCTACAAGCGGCGGCTGGCCTTCTTTTCCCTCATCAATCTCATCACATTCAGACAAAATAGCTTCTATATGCTTATCAATCTTTTCTAAAATTCAATATATAGCCATCATTATAATAATCGTCATGAATAAGCTTTTTGAAAACTTCATTGACCAAAGAAAAACCTGTTTTTTCTACTTCTTTTATAATATCTTTTAATTCCATATTGGCTAATTCCATTAAAGGATAGTCATTTTTGTGATGCTTGGGATAAAAAGAAAAAATCCCTTTCGGCCTCAAAACTCTATAAAGCTCATTATAAATAATTTTTCTATCTTTTAAATAATGGACAACATCATAACAGAGAATAAAATCTACAGAATTATTTTCCAAAGAAGTTTTTGATTCTTTTTTTATGACCTCTATATTTTTTATATTATTTTTCTTTATAAGTTGTGCGAGTCCATCCAAAGACTCACTATCTTTGTCTACAGCGTAGACTTTGCCTTTATCTCCCACAACTTTTGCTGCCGGTATCGAATAGTGACCTTCTCCACAGCCAAAGTCCAATACAACCTGTCGTTTCCTCAGACCAATACTCTTTAAAAATTCCTCACCGTTTTTTTTTAACCACATTTTAACATCATTTTTCATATCTATCCCCGCCAGGCTCCCCGCCATGCTTCCTGGGCCATTTTTATAAATTTAAGCCTTTCTTCTTGATCCATCTTTTTCAGATTTATTTCAACAGTTATATCTGGAATCTTTTCCTTTAAAGTTCTTTTTATATCCTCAATCAAAAGTTCTTTTATGGATATTTCTTTTAAAGGAAGCATTAAGTTAAGAGAAACTTTTCTGTCTTCAAATTTTATGTCTTTTATCATTCCCAGTTCGAATAAAGTTTTAGCAATCTCAGGATGTTCAATCTTTTTTAATGTCTGTTTTATGATTTCTTTCAAGTTTTTTTCTTATATTCTAGGCTTATTGCCTGCAATTTACTATTTATAGCAGCTCTCAATCTGAAGGAATATTGCAGGTTGGGCATACCCCAGTTTCGCATCCAGAACTGCCTTCGCCTGAGGTTTTGAATACTGAGAACTGCTTCACAGGCTTAGGAGTGTTACATTTTGGACAGGTAACACCCTCATTAGTGGCACCCATATTCTGCAACAACTCAAATTTTGTGCCGCACTTCTGGCATTTGTACTCATAAATTGGCATTTGAGTAACCTCCTTTTGATGTTTAATATTCTCCGATAGTGATTATATTCCCAGCCCCCATTTCTTGTCAACGTGGTCGCCTTGCCTAAATCAATTTGCAACGCTGCTGCCTTAAACTCATCTGTAACATCACATCCAATCGCAAACTCTATTCTCCCAAACTTTCCGTTTTTCCCTCTCTCACAGTGATTTTTTAATTTTCCGCACGTTAGAATCCTTTTAAAAAAAGTCATCTTTTTTGACCTAAGTCAAGGAATTTTCCTCTCCGAAAAATTATTATAAAAGGATAACATGAATAGAAAAGGAGAGAATTAATGGCAAAAAGAAAAATAATAGAAATAGATCGAGATAAGTGTGATGGATGTGGTTTATGTACCGAAGCCTGTGCCGAAGGCGCATTAGTGCTTGATGATGAAAACAAAGCTGTTCTGGTAAAAGAGCTTTATTGTGATGGAATGGGAGCATGCCTTGATGTATGCCCTACAGATGCACTTAAAATAGTAGAGAAAGAAGGTGAAGCTTATGATAAAAAAGCCACCTATCAACATGTTTTAAAGACTCGCGGAAAAGAAGCTGCAGCCAGCGTACACGGCATCGAGAACGAAGATAAGGATAAAAACGAGGAAAAGGGAAGGAGCCCAGATGTTCCTCCTTTCCATAGGGGTTGTCCAGGGAGTATGGCACAGGAAATTAAGGCAAAATCTAGGCCAGGAGTAAGCGAGACTATTTCGAGTGCTTCGGAATTGAGCCAGTGGCCAATCCAGTTACACCTTGTCTCACCTTATGCCCCATATTTTAATGAGAGTGATCTTCTTGTAGC
>JAGLWV010000191.1 GCA_023133225.1 Candidatus Aminicenantota bacterium
ATAAACTCCCTATTAAAAAGTCTGCTTCCGCGGGAATGACATTCTTAAAAAAAACATTCACAATAGATGGACAGTTCTATTCAATTGCAATCTTTTAAATTATTTCGTAATCAACTGAATTTTTAACGGATTAGCTTTTTCTTCAACTCTTCTTTGAATCCCGGATGGACTTGAGCCCCAAGCCTTTCCGCAGTTTTGAGATGAGCCCAGGCCCGGGGATAATCTTTCTGGTAGAAGAATATAAGTGCCAGGTTGTTGTGGGCCGAGGCAAATTGAGGATTTTGATCGAGCACTTTTTTGTAATGATATGCGGATTTTTCGAGTTGCGTTTTCTTGAAGTAGAGATTGGCCAGATTGAGATGTGTTTTTATATCTTCAGGGTCGAGCTCAAATGCCTTCTTGTATTCCGTATAGGCCTCGCCGAATTGTTCTTCCCTCTCATGCAGAAATCCCAGCAGATTGTAAGCCTCAGGGAGGCCTGGATCGAGCTCGGCAGCCCTGGCAGCAGAACTTTTAGCTTCTTCATACATCCCTTTTCCCAGAAAGGCATAACCAAGATTGGAATAGGCGAGGGCATAATCCTGTTTCAGTTCAACGGCCTTTTGACATGCGTCAACAGCCTCTTCAACCTTACCTTTTTGAAGGTAGGCAGACCCAAGGTTGGAGTAGGCTTTGGAATAATCCGGCTTCAAATCAATGGCCTTGATAAAAGCAGCTATCGCCAAATCGGTTGACCCTTTTAGAAGGTACACTCTTCCTAAATTGTGATAGGCTTTAGGGAACTGTGGATTTTTGGCTAGAGCTGTTTGATACTCTGCGATGGCTCGATCCATATCATTCCTGTGCAGATATACGGAGCCCAAATTGTTGTGCGGAACTGAAAGGGAAGGAGCGAATTGAAGCGCCCGGATGGATACGGATTCCGCTCGGTCTAAATCATTTTTGAGAAGGAAGGCCTCACCCATCGTCGAGAGTGCTTTGGGCATACGGGGATATATTGCTATCGCCTTACGGGTGAATTGGATGGCCAGATCAGGTTTGTCCAGATCGAGATAAACTGCAGCGAGATTGGAAAAAGCTTTGGCATAATCGGCCTTAAGTTCAATGGCCCTTTTGTATTCTATGATGGCCTCTTCCAGCCTTCCCAGTTTAGTCAGGGCAATACCCATGTTGAAACGGATCTCAGGAATAGCGGGCTGTAAGCTCAGAACCTTCCTGTATTCCTCGAGTGCTCTCTCAAGCTCCCCTTTCCGGCGAAAGGCTATGCCGAGGAGATTGTGAATTTCTGTCGAATTGGGATAAGACTCTAAAAACTCGAGACATTCGGCGATGGCTGGGTCATATTCCTTCTTTTCTATATAAAAAGTGGCCAGCATGACGTTGAGGTCAACTTCTTTACGCTCTAAACGTTTCCTCTCTTTGTAGAGGGTGATCACCTTATCCCATTTGTCTCTTTCCAGGGGAAAAATGTGGGGGATAAAATTCCGGTTCCTGTTCAGGAGAACAAGGCGAGTTGTGAATGCATCGAAATCCCTGCCTACTATTTTCATGTCCATGATTGACCCTTTTTCATTGAGGTCAATTGCTCCGAATAGGTGACAAAGTTCATGGGTCAGCACCAAACTCATCACTTTCTCCGAGCTCATTCTTTTAACCACAGCATAATTGCGCAGGTAAATGGCTGCACCAGAAATATCATCCCTTCGTGTCCATTGGCCTGAGAATCCTACGACGATGTCACAGTCCTTTGGCAAAACCTTTTTTCTTAAGTCGTTGATAAGGCCATACACACTTTTAAGCGAATCGTCCGATTCCCAGTTTTCGTAGTCAGTAACATTGAATTTGATGCCAAAATGCTTCTCGAATTTTCTGGATGATGAGGATATGACACGTTTGAGGATCGCCCTCCATTTACTGTAAAATTGAAACTCTTCATCGAAGGCAACCTTTATGTTGATGGTTCGGGAAGGAGTTTGAGCCGAGAGAGAATTGAAGAAGACAGGAAGCAGAAAGGAGGCAAATAATATTTTGAGAAGTGCAGACCGCACAATTCGAGAGAAATGATGTCTGACTGAAGGACCCATACGCGCGGTGATAATATCAAAAAAAAAAGAAACAGGCTACTTTTTTTGTTAAAAAAATGTATGTTGTTTCTTTAATCTTTCTCTGTTCCAGTCACCTGGATTGTTTCTGCTGGAATGCAGATAGATACGACTTGTAGGCCTGACGGACTCACCCGGCAGGAGAGCGGCGGGCTTGAGACCGGGCCATGAGGCGTTGAGGATGCCTGCGTAGCTGTGGCGGATGAGCCAGGTGGTCGGGAAGCCGGGGTGATCGGGAGAGACGAAGATCGCCACGCCAAGCTTTTTGGTCGACAGGTCCGCCCAGCGGAACACCTTGTTAGTGGAGTCGGTCTTAAGCAAGCCCTGGTCGGTCGTCAGAGTGGCGCCTGTGAACATCTGTGCTCCGCGCAGGCACAATCCGCCGTAGCCCTTGTTCTGATCCGGAGCGCCCTGCAGTTCGAGCGGTCCGCCGACGGCCTGGATTTTCAGCTCCAGGTCGATCGCCCGGCCCGTACGATCTGCCTTGTGGATGTGCAGTGTGACGGTTTCTTTCGCCACGATCTCTCGGCCATCCAGCTTCCAAACGTTTTCGGCGCTGAGTGTGGCTATACCGTTTTTCACATCGTACTTCAGCCAGCGGACGAAATGCTGCCGTAGAGAAGGAACAGCAGAGTGCCAGGTCTGGGTGTCCTGGCCGCGTGTCTTGACGATCGGCCAGGTCCAGAACACACCGTGGTGATGCAGATGATCTTTGGGGTAGTCATCGGTGAGGACCT
>JAGLWV010000192.1 GCA_023133225.1 Candidatus Aminicenantota bacterium
ACAATAGGAATACTGGGAGGCATGGGCCCGGAAGCAACCGCCCATTTTCTTGAATTGATCATCAAAAACACAAAGGCTTCAAAAGACCAGGAGCACATACCCGTCATCGTCCACAACAATCCCAAGATTCCTGCGAGGTCGGATGCCATACTGGCCAATGGTGAGAGCCCGCTGCCTCTTCTTTTAGAGGGAGTCCGGACTCTGTGGGGCGCAGGTGCGGACTTTATCGCGATGCCGTGTGTGACGGCACATTATTACTGGAATGATATCATGGCACGGGAGAAAGTCTCCTTCCTCAACCTTCTGGATGAAACTCTCCTCTATGCGGTTAAGGTCCTGCCTGAAGAAAAGAGGGTGGGGCTTATCGCCAGCACGGGCACCGTTAAATCGAGGCTCTTTCATGATGTTTTTGAAAAGGAAGGAATAGAGATTATCGCGCCTGATAAAAAGGAGCAGGAGCAGGTGATGGAAGCGATTTTCGGAGAGGAAGGAATAAAGGCCGGCTATACTACAGGGCAAGCCCGGGAAACCATGCACCGTGTTGCCGCCTCCCTTATCCGGAAAGGAGCAAAGGCGGTGATTGCAGGCTGCACGGAGGTCCCCCTTGTTTTAAAAGATGACGATATCCCTGTGGCGCTGATCGATCCTTTACAGGTGCTTGCCGAGGTCAGTATTTTGAAGGCGGGGTATGAGTTGAAGGAGAAGGCGAAGGGGTCTGAATAGGGAGGGGGGGAAGAGGAGACTGGTATCAGTATTCTCTGAATGACATTTAGGGCATTTTATTCCCATTGTTTAGCCACTGCTTGCTTGACAATAGAATATTAATTTATGAGGAGAGTATCAAAACCTTCTCTATAGTTGAATGGTATTGTATAACAATTTAATGAAGGGCATAAGCTTAATGCCAAGAACAAAAGCTTTTTTCCTGCATGTGATAGCAACTGTTTTGCTCCCCATCTTTTTATTCAGTGATCTTACACCCGAAGAGAAACGATTAAAACTCTACCCTGAAGGAAAAACACATAATGAGATTTTGTCAATAGTTAAAAAGGAAAAAGGGAAATTTGGCATGTTATATTTCACAACAGATTGGTGTGGTCCCTGTAAATTACTCGAAAAAAAAACATTCAGAAATATTAGATTCATAAAATACACAAATGCACATTTTATCCCGTTCAGAATTAATGCTGAGAAGCAGACTGGGCCAGAGCTGAAAAAAAAGTATAATATTAGGGCATACCCGACAGCAGTATTTATTAATGATAAAGATGAAGTAATTGAGAAAGTTATCGGCTATAAGCCCCCTAATGCTTATCTAGTTATTCTGGGAAACATTGTAAATGGGAAAAAAACCTTACTGAGTATGAAGAGATTATATGAAAAAGACCCGAACAATGAGGATGTTGCCATTCAATATGCTCGGAATCTTTTCACATACAATGAATTTAAAACTGCCAAATCCATATATGAAAAATATCTAAGAATAGCAAAGAGCAAGGAAAATTTGTCCGAAATATATTTTAACCTGGCAACAATTTATAAAGAAGAAGGAAAAGCGGAAAAAACCGCTTTACTTCTTGAGGAAGGACTGGAAAAATATTATTTCGTTGAGAGAAAAGAACACGTGCATTATATGTTGGCAGATTTCTATTTTAAGAATGAACAGTACGCTCAAGCTATAGACAACTACAATTTGATCTCCAAAGATACCAAATATTACTCTACTGCTCAGATCACTATGGCAATTTCTTATTTTAAAACAGGCAGTGAAAAGGAAGGCAGTAAACTATTAGATAAATTATTCTCTGAAGCAGCGGACGACATAAGTAAGCTCTACACCCTTTCGTGGATCTGTTTACATATGAAAGTTTATATGGATAAAGCCGTAAAATGGAATAGAAAAGCGGTAGAATTGACGAATTGGGAAAAAGACTATCTTGTCAACAACTATGCCCTGCTGTTATTTGAAACCGAAAAGAGGGGAGAAGCTATTAAGGCAATAAGGAGAGCGATAGAAATAGCAACAGATGAAAGCAGTAAAAATGTTTCTAAAAGAAATTTGGCTATCATGTATTGGAGAAACGGAAACCCGAAGGTAGCGGATGAGCTATTTACTGAGCTATTCGAAGAGGCCAAAAACGACCCAAATAAATTGAATGATCTTGCATGGAGTTGTCGAGAATATAAGGTCAATTTAAGAAATGCCCTAGGTTGGGCAAAAAGAGCTGTTGAGCTATCAGAAGAAAAAGTCGATTATATCCTCAACACATATGCTAATCTTTTATTCGATAACGGCAATTTCAAAGACGCCTTAGAAATCCAAAAAAAGGCTTTAGAGATTACAACCTCCGAATCCCGTAAAGAGGAATATAAAAAGAATATCAATAGGTATAAAAATGCTCTTGATGAAAAAATAAACAAGATGAGTTTATGATCTTGCCTGTTCATTTCACTTAGTTCCATAAGTTAGTTCATTTTTAAAGAGCAATTAAATCCCCTTTTTCCTGTCCCCTTTTCCAAGAAATGTTAAATGTTGAGACGGGATCCCTTTATTTTACTTGTTTTCTCTTTTACTAATTTCTCCATTAATACTTTTTAAACCCTGATAAAAGAACATGCTAAAAAATAGGCATACAAAAATATTGCCTAGAACAGAATATACGAGCTGTTTTTTCACAATAAAACTAACAAGTGAAACAATAACACTTAAAATGACAGCTCCGATCATTACACACAGCATCACAAAAGTAAGTTTCTTTTTTTTTCTCAGCTTATCCAAACTGAGATCTTCAAGTTTCTTTTTTGCCATAATGTGTTCCCTCCTCTCTTGATCTCTCTTTATTTTGAACCTCTTTTTTCCCAGGAAAAAACCCAGCCAGCCTCTTCCCGACATCCTCGACTTCAGGCAGGCCAGGGTCGGCGTCTTTCCAGAGGGAGAGGAATTTTGAGTAATGTTTTATGGCTTTGGCTTTCCTTATTTTTATTCTTGTGCATCTTATTCCAGCTCAAAGGAATAAAAGAGCGAACGGATTTGATCCTCTGATTCAAGGTCGAAATGCTTGAATGATTTTAGAATTTCTCTATGATCTTTTTTGTAATCAATTTTCTTTAGGCTTAATTTGTAGTTTTCGTCTAAAACAATAAAGGGTTCGTTTCCTTCGAAAATAATCTCGAATTTCTTCCCTGAAAGTTCGTTTATAAAAAAATCAGTTCCTTTTAAATCTGAAAATTCAAGCGAATTCATACCATGTTTTCTATGAGTTAAAACTATCAAAGCAACTTTACCGAACAATCTGGCCAAATTATACTTAAAAAAAGCTGAAGGAAGGTTTGCCACAGATATACCAGGTCCCTCAGGGACATTTTTCTCAAAATAGTCCTGAGTATAAACGCTTTTATCTCGAATGTTCCGGATGAATTTAAGATCCTCAAACAATTCCTGATAGAACTTGGCCCACACATTGAGAAAACGATATCCGGAAAAACCGTGATTCCAGTAAAGCAGTTTTTCAAACAGATAATAATTAAAACTTTTCAAATCGCTTGAAAAAATTTCATCGAATTTTCCAAAATATAAATATTCTTTATAATAAGCCAGCTCAGGCTCAAGTTTATCCAGAGTTAAAGATGTTAGTTTTTCCAACTGTTTTACAATATTCAGGTTAAAATCTATCTCATCGGATAAAAAAAGCGGCATGAGTTCCTTGAATAGCCATTTAAAGCATGCTACCGCTACAAGACTTTCAATAAGTGAATGTGAGGTGAGCATTAAATCTAAGGTAAAAATCATGGTATTGTAAATCTTCATTAAGCCTTCTTCATAATTCCCTTCTAAAAAATCGATTCTTGCCTTTAAGACAATCATTCTTGGATATTTCATTAATAAATAAAAATTTAAAAACCGATCATTTTCAATCATCATTTGATAAGGATTGAGTTTAGAACATTTAACAGCGTCAAATAATTCATCAAATTTATAATGTTTCCCATAATTTTCTGTGAAGGTTTTCAATTCCTGGATATTGCTGTATTCGAAATCATAAAAAACTTTAGTGAGTTTTGCTGAAAGAGGATTATCTATTATTTGTTTAACATATTCATTTTTTAGATATTCTTTTTCAGGAATTTCTTGGCCCTCTTCATTAATTTTTGGAGGAAACAACTTCAAATAATTATTACATGCATTGCAATTACGCGTTACCCATTCTTCAGGTAGCCAGTCCTTTTGGATGGGGAAAAGATTCTTGAAATAAGTTTCGCGCTCAACTTTGATCTTATCAAGCTTAACACCATAAACATAATCATTAATTAAACTAATGATGGAGATGACTACATAAACAATCAGCAAAAGAGCCAGGGCTCTAAGGCTGTATTTCAATATCTTTTTTGTAAGCTTTTGAGGCGGCCTTTCTTTTTCTCTTTTTCTGATAAAAATTGACTTGAACCATCTCCCTCGTTCCTTCACATCAGTCTCATCAACTTTAACCTGTTTTAATTCATCTAAAAGCTCATTTACAGACTGATATCGATCTTCCTTCTTCTTCTCCATACATCTGAGAATCAGCCGGCTAATGTTCTCAGGAATCTGGGCATTGACTTCACGAGGGTCTTTGGGTATCTCTGTCTTGTGCTTTAAGGCTATGCTTAACGAAGTATCTCCTTCAAAAGGAACCCTCCCTGTCATCATTTCATACAACATTACACCTGATGAATAAATATCTGAACGCTGGTCTGCTTCCTTCCCCTCCACCTGCTCTGGAGACATATACGCTGGCGTCCCTATGATCACACCTTCACCCGTTATCCCTTCTGTTTTGAGCGAGCGTGCTATACCAAAATCCATAATCCGGGCATTCCCATCTTTATCTATCATGATGTTCCCAGGTTTTAAATCCCGATGCACGACACCCGCACTATGGGCCTCTGCCAGACCTTCGCAGACTTGCCTGGCTATGGATATTGATTTTCCTATAGTTAATTGCCCTGACCTGTGAATGAACATTTTTAAATCTTCACCAGGCACATATTCCATAGTGATATAATGAGTTCCGTCCTCTTCATTGAGGTCATACATCCGGCATACATTCTTATGGACGATCTTACGGGAAAATTTCAACTCATTGGTGAAGCGTTCAATGGTCTTCTTATCACCGGAAATCTCAGGCTTTAAGAGCTTCAAAGCTACCTCTTCCTTTATCTTCTTATCAAATACCCTGTAGACTTTTCCCATTCCCCCTTTTCCCAATTCCTCAATTAACTCATACCTGGAAGCGAAAGTGGTTCCTCTGGTAAATTCTTCTTTGGGTGTTTCGAGGGTCTTGGTGGGAGAGGCAGGGATTTCCTCAGGAGAAGGAAACGGAGTTGCACACTTCTTACAGAATTGAGAATCAGAGGTGTTTTCGGTGTGACACTTAGGGCACTTAACTGCCATTGATATTCCCTTTACCTTGCGAGGCACAAAAATATCAGTTTAAGAGACAAGAGTCAATAAGAATAGGAGTTGTGTTAAATAATAGTCAGGGAAATTATCACCGGAGAAGTGTTGAATCAAACACATTTGACAGCCTAATTTCTTTGAGATATGTTATAATAAATTCAGTGAAGATCATCGCAGAACACCTCCAACCGTTTTTCTGGGAGACCGACTTTTCTAAAATCAGTATTAAAAAAAACAAACAGTATATCATTGAAAGAATTCTGGAATTGGGAGACAGGAATGCAGTCCAATGGCTTTTTTCGAATTTCTCGCTGGGTGAGATAAAAAAAACACTCGAAGGAAGCAGGCGTATCTCAAAAAAAAGCCAGAACTTCTGGTCAATAATTCTGGAAGATCGACCGGATGTATGAATCCGTTTTAGACGAA
>JAGLWV010000193.1 GCA_023133225.1 Candidatus Aminicenantota bacterium
CGGATATCCAATGACCTTGATTTTTTTTCTAAAGAAGATTTTTCGAATTTCGAAATTCAAAATTCGTTGCGAAGCAGTGGTCATTTCCTACTCGACTATTCCGATTCACAGACTCTGATTGGAAGATTCAATAAAACAAAAATAAGCCTTTTCCACTATAATTATCCTTTAATTGGAGAAACGTATCATTTTTTAAACTTAAGGATTCCTTCCCTTGAAGACATCGGATGTATGAAAATTGATGCCATTTCTTCAAGAGGGAGCAAACGGGATTTTGTGGATCTCTATTTCATCCTGAAAAAATTCAACCTAGATTTGAAAGAGTTTTTTAAATATTTCGAAGAGAAATACGGTAAGGATAATTATAATATTTACCACATCTCAAAGAGCCTGGTTTATTTTGAAGACGCTGATAAAGACCCGGAATTAAACATGCTGGATCAATTTTCCTGGGAAGGTGTGAAAAACTTTTTCATCGAACAAATCAAGAGATTTAATGACTTTTGAATCCACAACGGGACTGGACTCGAACCTGCAACCTAACAGCTAACAGCTGCTCTAATTAAAGGGACACAATACTTAATTATTAGATCGCTGAATTAAGTATGATGTCCCTTTAATTGAGGACTATTGGCTACTGCAGCCCTGCCAGCCTCTTCCTCGCATCCTCGACCTCAAGTAGGCCGGGGTCTGCGTCTTTCCAGAGGGCGAGGAATTTTGAGTAATGGTCTAAGGCTTTGGTTGTGTCCCCTTTCTGTTCGTAAATCTTGCCCAGCATGTAGAATGATTTGGCATAAAGATCCCCCCACCACAGCCTGCCGGTTGTCATGGCTAATATTCTTTCATATTCTTCTTGAGCTTTATCTAAATCCCCTGATTTGAAATATGCTAACCCTAAAGGATAGATAAACCGCGCATGATTATCGTACAAAGAACTTTGTGCTGGCATCTCGGAGTATGCCTTTTTAAAATAATCGATAGCTTTGGGAAAATTTTCTTTCTCAAGCTCTATCCTGCCCATCAGATTGTTGTAATATCTTATGTTCTTTGGACGTATACTACTTTCAATAAGTTGCTTTAGTTCATCAGCGACTTTCATCGTTTCATTCATGGATTTCATTTCAAGAAGTGTCCTTCCCTCCGAGTATAAAGCCTCATGCTGAAGGCCTGTTAGATCGTTCTTGACAGCAATATCCCACTGTTTGCTGAATTCTTGCAAAGCTTTTTCAAGGTTCCCTGTTGTGAAATAAATATAACCCAAGTCAGAATGAAACCTGGATTTCCAAATGACAGGATTAAATTTTTCTGAAAGTTCTAATCCAAGTTGAGCCTGTTCCTTCGCTTTTTTTAATTTTCCTTGGGTTCGATACAAAACCCTCAGCCATCTTCTTGCTTCCAAATGCAATGTTTTGTTTTCACTTTCTAGTAATTTTATATATTCCTTTTCTGCATTTTCATACCTTCCCATCAGTTGATAAATGCAGCCTTTCCAATATCTCATAGGGTTGCTAGGATCAAGTTTAATGGCTTTGTCCGCTTCTTCAAGGGCGAGGTCGTATTTCCCTTCACAAGCATAACTGGTAGATAAATACGCATGGATTACGGCATTATCAGAAAAATTATTGATGTAATCCTGATAGACTTCTCTTTCTTTTTGATACATTCCTTTGGCTGCATAACAGTTTCCAAGATTCGTATAAACACCAATGAATTCTGCTTTATTCTTCCTGGCCACCTCTAAATGCTCAATGGCTTTATCCCACTCCTCTAAATATCTGTAGATAAAAGCAATGTTGTTACGGCCAGCAGGACTGCCTGGATCCAATTCAAACAACTTATTATAAGCCTCAATGGCCTTGTCGTTGTTCCTTTCTACAATTCTGTAGTAATCCGCCCAAATCCAATATCGCTCTTTATCCGAAACTCGATCACTCAATTCGAATGCCTTTTGGAGGTATTTTTTCATCTCTACAGTATTTCTCAGGTTTACGTGAGCCATTCCTAAAGACCTGTAGGCCAAGGCAAACTCTGGATCAATTTCGATGGCTCTCTCCATAAAAGGGATGCTTTGTCGATAATCTCCACTGAGGTGATATTTTCTTCCCTCACTGTAATATTTATACGCCTCAGGATAGCTTGTAGTGATTTTCCCCACTTCTTTATCGATGTCACTGGCTATTTCTTCGGAAGAAAGCTTGAAATTAGCTTTTATCATCCTTGTCAGCTCATCGACCAGGGAAGGGAAACTCTCTTCTCCGGTCCCTGTCGCATAATCTGAAGCAATAATCTCTAATGTATCAGCTTTCTGTAACGAGTAATCGATTCGAAAAATCTCGGCTGTTCTGGAAAGGCTTGCTTTAAATATATAATTCACTCCCCCTTCTGAAGCCACATTCTTCAAATCCTCAGAGGCATAACTTTTTGCCTCTAGAAGATTCAATTTTCTGAAAATACTGAAAAGCCTATCTTCAGGCAACACATTTATGTACTTAGATTGTAAGAGGTCTGTAATCAACCATTGAGAAAGAGCGCTTCTCCAATGATCTAGCCCCTCATCTCCAGTATCATTCTTAAAATACATGATAGCAAGCGATGGTTTATCTGATGGGATAGGGACTGTTTCTTTTTGCGACCAGGGTTTCCAAATTAGCACCACTATGATTGCAAGAACAGTAATAACTGCAGCAGGGATGAGAAGCTTCTTTGGGCTAAATGTTACGGTTATTTCTTTTGAAGTGGTTGGCTTTCTTTTGGAGACCACTCTTTCTGTGGTGGGAATCCCTTTCTCTATATTCGTAACTTCTGTAAAGAGCTCCTCAGCAGTTTGATACCTATTTTCCTTATCCTTTTCCATACATTTGAGAATTACCTGACTTAAATCCTCCGGAATCTGGGTATTTAGCTCTCTGGGATCCTTAGGCATTTCGCTCTTGTGTTTCATCGCTATGCTAAGTGCTGTTTCGCCCTCAAAAGGAACTCTCCCAGTCACCATCTCATAAAGGATGACCCCTAATGAATAGATATCTGAACGCTGGTCTACATCCTTCACCTCAGCCTGTTCAGGAGACATATACTCAGGTGTCCCGATCATCACTCCTGCACCAGTTATTCCTTTTCCTTTAAGAGACCGGGCTATCCCAAAATCCATGATCCGGGTATTGCCCTCTTTATCAATCATTATGTTTTGGGGCTTTAAATCCCGGTGCACGACTCCCAGCCTATGGGCTTCTATTAATCCTTCACACACCTGCTTAGCTATGAAAAGCGTTTTCCCTGCACCTAAAGGCCCCACCCTTCTTATCGTTGTCTTTAAATCCTCCCCTGGCACATATTCCATAGTGATGTAGTGTATCCCTTTCTCCTCTCCAAGGTCATACATCCTGCACACATTCCTATGGGAAATCTTGCGGGCCATTTTCAGCTCGTTGCTGAATCGCTCAATGGTCTTCTTATCCGAGGCGATCTCAGGTTTTATGAGCTTTAATGCGACTTCTTCCTTGATCTTCTTGTCCTCTACCCTGTAGACTTTGCCCATGCCTCCTTTGCCAAGCTCTTCGATGATCTCGTATCTATTCGCGAAAGTGGTTCCCCTGGTTAGTTCCTCAGTGGGTGTTTCGAGGGTCTTGGTGGGAGAGGCAGGGATTTCCTCTGAGGAGATGACCTGAGTTCCGCACTCTTTACAGAATTTGGAGTCAGAAGGATTGTCAAAATGACATTTAGGACACTTCATTCCCAGTGTACCCCTTGATTATTCGGAAAAAGAATATCAATTAATCAGAGAAGAGTCAAATATTCATAACCGAAAGGATTATTGACTGATTGAGTATTAGAATTTCGGGTTTAACCCTGCCTGTTTACATAATTCACAGGTATTTGTTCTATCAGGGCCCCTCCCTTTGGGATTTCCTTCTTTTGTTCCTGATAAGCAAGTATCATCTCACGTAGAGCATTTTGAAGCATTTTTCTGCACTCTTCTAAAGTCTTCCCTTCTGTCACTACTTCTGGCCATTCCACTAACTGTCCCATATAACCAGATTTTATTTTGGTGTATTTAGCTGTGTATGTGGAGAACATGCAAGCACCCCCTCGTGTGGACATTCAGATAGATATTATATCATTTTCTCAATACATGTATATGACTTTTATTCAGCCTCTACTCACTGGCTTTGTAGCTCAGCCAGGTGCTTTCTTGCACCCTCGACTTCAGTAAAACCTGGGTCTGCGTCCTTCCAGAGGGTGAGGAACTTCTCGTAATTTTTTATGGCATCAGCCTTATTGCCCTGCTGCTCGTGTATCTTGCCGAGCATATAGAAGCTTTTGGCATAAATATCTCCGTAATTTTCCCTTCCCATCGAGAGCTTTGTAATCTCTTCATACTCTTGCCGGGCCCCCTCCAAATTCCCCGCCTTATAATACGAAAGAGCCAGAGGCTCCATAAATATCGCATGGTAAAAAATCATCGCACTTGACAATTCACTGCTTTGAGCTGGTATCAGAGATAGAGCTTTTTTAAAAAATTCGATGGCTTTGGGAAAATTCTCCTTTTTAAGCTCTATTATCCCCATCAAGTGATAATGATATCTGATGTTCTTCTTGTAAGGGCTGTTTTCAACAATTTCCTTCAGCTCACCTGCGACCTTCTGCGCCTCATCCAGCAATTTCATCTCAGCTAGGACAGTCCCTTTCCTCATTAAAATACTGAGACGATACATTAACATATCGTTTTGGACTGCGACCTCCAAAGCAGAATCACATTGCTTCAATGCTTCCTTTAGATTTCCCTCTATCAAAGAAATATACGCCAGTTGCAGAGGAAACCACGAAAGAAGCCCATATTGCTTCTCCTCTTCTGCCAGTTTCAATCCCTTCTGTGCATGTTGTGTTGCTTCCTTAAATTGTCCCTTTGCTCGATATAAAATCTCCAGCCGTCTTCTGGCTCCCATCTGCCTATAGACATTGTCTGATTCCAGCCCTTTCCTGGATTCCCTCTCGACTTCGGCAAAATCTCCCCTCAATCTATAAATCCAGCGTTTGTTGTAACCCCTGGGATTCAGTGCGATTGCTTTGTCCGCTTCCTCCAGGGCAATATCATACCTCCCCTCGTAGACATAGCTGCTGATTAAATTTGCCCGCATATAAGCATCCTCTGAAACATTTTCAAGATAATCTTTCCGGACCTCCCGCGCTTTCTCATATAATCCCTGAGCATCATAATTACTTGATAGGTTTAAATAGATGTTATAAGTCCTTCCTTTGCTCTGATAGGCCAATTCAAGATATCTTCCAGCATTCTCCCAATCTTCCAACCTTGAATACAGATATCCCAAATTGTTATTCCCATTTGAATCATCCGGGTAGATCTCCAGAAATTCTTTATATCCCTCAATAGCCTTCTCAAAATCATCCGCTATCGAATGATATTGTGCCTGGATGAATAAGCGCTCTCTCTCCGATAATCTCTCCTTCAAGTCCAATGCCTTTTGGATGTTCTCCTTCGCTTTAGGTTTATTTCTCAAATTCACGTATGCAGCAGCCATGGATCTGTAGGCCATAGCAAAATCCGGATCATAACCTACAGCACGCTCCATGAATTGTATGCTCATTCTATATTGGCCAGGCCTGTGACTCTTCCTTCCTTCTGTATACAACTTGTACGCCTCAAGAGAGGCGGTTGTGATTTTCCCTACATCCTCGTCAAAATCGGTGGCTATTTTATTAGGAGAAAGCTTTAAGCTTGTCTTTATCCTTCTTGTCAATTCATCCACCATGGTGGGAAAACTCTTTTCTCCCTTTCCTTTCACATAGTCAGAGCTTATGGACTCCAGTGTTTCTGCTGACATGAGAGAATAATCAATTCGAAATATGTCGTCTGCTTTTGAAAAGCTTGCCTGGAAAATTTGATTTGCTCCACATTCAGAAGCTACCTTCTTCAAATCCTCTGTCGCATAGCTTTTCGCATCAAGAAGATTTAGCTTTTTAAGGATACTAAGCAGTCTATTGACTGGTAACAAATTGATATGTTTCGATTGTGAAAGGTCTGTAATCAGCCATTGGGAGAGAGCACTCCTCCAGTGGTCCAGGCTTTCATCTCCTGTGTTGTTCTGAAAATAAAGGATTGCAAGAAACGGTTTATCTGACGGGATAGGGACTGTTTCTTTTTGCGACCAGGGCTGCCAAATTACCACCACTATGATCGCAAGAACAGCAATAACTGCTGCAGGGATAAAAAGCCTTCGCAATCTGAATGTTACGGTTATCTCTTTCGAAGTTATTGGCTTTCTCTTTGGCTCAATCCTCTCTGTAGTAGGAATTCCTTCCTCTATACTGATCAGCTCAGAACGCACTTCTCCTGCACTCTGGAATCTATTTTCTTTATCTTTCTCCAAACATCTGAGGATCAACCGGCTGAGATCTTCAGAGATCTGGGGATTGAGTTCCCTGGGGTCTTTGGGCGTCTCACTCTTGTGCTTCATGGCTATTCCCAGCGACGTTTCTCCCTCAAAGGGAACTCTTCCTGTCACCATCTCATAGAGAATGACTCCTAATGAATAGATATCTGAACGCTGGTCAACCTCCTTCACCTCAGCCTGTTCAGGAGACATATACTCTGGAGTTCCTATCATTACTCCTGCACCAGTTATTCCTTTTCCTTTAAGAGACCGGGCTATCCCAAAATCCATGATCCGGGAATTGCCTTCTTTGTCTATCATGATGTTCTGGGGCTTTAGATCCCGGTGTATGACTCCTAAGCGATGGGCTTCCGCTAATCCATCGCACACCTGTTTAGCTATGAAAATGGCTTTGCCTACTGTTAATCGCTCTGACCTTCTGATAAAACTCTTTAAGTCCTCACCAGGAACGTACTCCATGGTGATGTAGTGTGTCCCTTTCTCCTCACCCAGGTCATACATCCTGCACACATTCCTGTGGGAAATCTTACGGGCCATTCTCAGCTCATTGCTGAAGCGTTCTATGGTCTTCTTATCAGAAGCGATCTCAGGTTTTATGAGTTTGAGGGCGACTTCTTCCTTGATCTTCTTGTCTTCTACCCTGTAGACCTTGCCCATGCCTCCTTTGCCCAGTTCCTCGATGATCTCATATCTTCCGGCAAAAGTGGTTCCTCTGGTTAATTCTTCTGTGGGTGTTTCGAGGGTTTTGGTGGGAGAGGCAGGGATTTCCTCTAAAGGAATAATCTGAGTTCCGCACTCTTTACAGAATTTGGAGTCAGAAGGGTTTTCAAACTGACATTTAGGACACTTCATTCCCTATGTACCCCTTGATTATTCGGCAAAAGAATATCAATTAATCAGAGAAGAGTCAAATTGAATGCTTATGTGCTTTGATTTGTTATAAAGAATCAAAGAAAAAAGAGTTGACAGAAAAGAATTTCATGTTAAAATATAAACAAAAGATGCATTTATACAATATATTTGTAATTATGCATTGCAATATTACAATACAAATGTAATTTTACGCTATGAAAGAAAAATACATTCCCAGATTAATGGAGTGCCCCTCTCGATCGTTTTTCCTTTTTGGTCCGCGCGGTGTTGGAAAGAGTACATGGCTCAAGGAAGTGTTGCCTAATGTACCGTTTTTTGATCTTCTTGATTCTTCATTGTATCTTGAACTCTCTCAAAAACCTGATGCTCTGGAAGCTATGGCAGGAGATCTGCCCCGTGATTCCTGGGT
>JAGLWV010000194.1 GCA_023133225.1 Candidatus Aminicenantota bacterium
TCTATGCCAAGTCTGTATTCATAATAGCCCCACCAGATTAAGCCCCTAACATCAGGATAGTTGACAAAAGGTCTCTGCTCGACTTTATCTGGCGGACCGAGATAGATGTATATTCTTCCCCTATCAGTTTTCCACCCGGGGATGCCTTCTCTAAAACGAAGGTTGGCATAATCTATCCTTCTAAAAAATTCTTCCTTGAATTCGTTTTCTTCCATATCAGGATCCGGATCTCTCTTTGCCCAGAAATCACTGATAAATTCCTCCCGGGATTCCTGGTCTGGAAGATGATTAAAAATGTCCTTTTCCTGCTTGGTCATTATGAGACGGGCCGTCTTATAAAAATCCTTGCTTGTTGGATCAAGTGCAACTTTCCCTGAAAATCCACAGCTCATCAAGATTACAACAGCAATTATAATCAGAGTGGGAATAAGATGTTTCATGACTTCTTCCCGCACTTTTGAATCAAGGCGTCGAGCTTATCTTTCTCTTTGGGTGGGAGAGCGTGATAGTGTTTTTCTTTATATTTGATGAAATAAGATAAGGCCTGTGTTTTGTCCTCTTTTGCCAAATAAGCTATGCCTAAATTATAAAGAGCAAAGTCGAAATCAGGGCTGAGTTCCACAGCCTTTTCCCAGCAGTAAATTGCTCCATTTATATTCCCAGCATGTCTGTAAGCAGCTCCTAGTCCATTGTAAGCTGAGGCATAATCAGGATCCAGTTCAATAGCCTTTTTATAGTTCTGAAGGGATTTTTGGCGATCGCTGGGGTTTTTTGTTTTAAGAAATAAAGAAAGATAAAGAGAGCCGAGGTTATTGAAGATTATGGGATAATTATTATCCAGAGAAAGAGCTTCCTGATATGCCTCTAAGGCCTTCTCGAAATCTCCTTTTCTCCAGTAAGCCACACCTATATAGTTCCAAAGCTCAGGATCATAGTCTATGATAGCCAGTCCTTTCTCAAAAATCTCGATGGCAGAATCATATTGGCCTATCTTTGTAAGAAAAATGCCGTAAGAGCTGAAGATTCTATAACTTGATGGATTATTCTCAATCCCTTCTCTCAGAACTTCAATAGCTTCCTTTAACCTTCCCTGCTCTCCGTACAAAGTGGCAAGATAAGTATAGGCAAGAGCGAAATCTTTTCTCTCTGCAACGATTTCCTTCAAAAGGTTCATTCCTTCTTCAATATTACCCTTGTGATAAGAACTCATGGCTTTCGTCAATTTGTCTTGATAGGGAAGAAGGGTTTTTAAATCATCTTTGGCAGTGAAAGATTTTTTTCTAGAAGCTTGAGGAGTTGAGATGTAGCCCAAACTTTGAAGTCTTTTCCGTGCTTCCCTGTCGATTTTTTGTTTTCTTTCATTCTTATTAGCATAAGACAACTCTTCGATCATTTTTTCGAGGGTTTTTTTATATTTATTTAAATTTTTATTTTCAGCTAGATTACTAGACTCCATAAAATCTTTTTCCAAATCATAAAATTCAGGCACGGGTGAATCGATAAATTTATTACTCCTCTCGATATACCCTTTTAAAGGAGCCCAATCTCTGCTGTAATAAGGATAAAGAGATTCAAAATAAATTGCCCGTTTAGCTAGCTTTTTCCCTTTAATAGCAGGCAATAAAGAGATCCCGTGGAGAAAGGAGGGCTTATCCACACCCAAAATATCACAAACTGTGGGGAAAATGTCGATATGGGAGACATTTTGATTGACTCGACTTTGCTTTATTCCAGGAAAAGAGACGATCAAAGGCACCCAGATAGTACTATTATATGCAAAATAGCCATGGGTGCTTTCTCCATGCTGCCCGAGAGACTCGCCGTGATCGCCAGTAAATATGATCAAACTGTTATCGTTTAGATTATTTTTTTCCAGGTGACTAAACAGCTTCGAAAGAGCAAAATCAACGTAGGCCACCTCTCCATCATAGAGATTATTCTTGTATTGTGTCTTAAAAGGCTCTGGAGGATCATAGCGCTGGTGAGGGTCAAAACAATGAATCCAGAGAAACCAGGGGCTATTCTGGTTTTCAAGCCATTTTAATGCTTTTTCAACAACAGCTTCGGCTTTTCTCTCTACATAAGAAAACTCCTGTGAGCTTATGCTGCCGTACTTATCATCATAGACATCAAATCCCTGGGTAAGCCCAAACCTTGAATCAAGAGGAAAAGCGCCTACAAAGGCTGCGGTGGAATAGCCTTGGTCCTTTAGAAGCTCAGCTAAAGTTAAAAATTTTTCTCTCACAATAAAATTAGAGTTATCGTGAACTCCGTGATAAAGGGGCGTTGTTCCTAATAATATGTTTGTATGGGAAGGCAAAGTGGTGGGTGTATGGGCAAAAGCTTTTAAAAATAGGGCTCCCTTATCAGCTAAACTATCAATGTTTGGAGTCTTCAAATGTTCGGTGCTGTAACAGCTCAACCTGTCCGGTCTCAAGGTATCTATGGTGATTAACAAAAAGTTGAGACGAACGTTCTTTGAATCTCCTTTGGAAAATAGAGGAGAGAGAACAGCAAATAAGCCTAACAGAAACAAAAAAACAGAAAAAAGGGAGCTTCTATGTCTTTTCATTCAATTAACTTTTGTCTTCGATTTTCTTTTTTAAAAATTCAATGAATCCCTTCACTTGAATTGCTCTTTTTGAATCCTGGTCAAACTTTAAATAATTATCAAAGGTTTTGATGGCATCCTGGGAGTCTCCTAAAGTCAAGTATGTAAGGCCTAGCTGATAAATGGCATCGAGAAAATTTTCCTGGATTTCCACTGCTTTTTTATAGTACTTTAAGGCTTCTTCAAATTTGGATTGAGTGTAAAAATTTGAGCCGATATTAAATAAAACCGTAGGGTCATCAATTTTTTCAAATTCAATTTTGTTATACCACTCCAGCGCTTCTTCATTATTGCCCCGGTTAGCATAGCAGTTTCCGATAAGAAGCATAACTTCTTGGTTTTTATGGTCTTTTTCCAGGACCTTTTTGTAATATTCTTCTGCCTGGTCATATTTTTCCATCTGAAAATAACAGTTCCCGATATTTTTATATAGGATGTATGTATCGGGAGATTCTTCAATTACCTTTTTGTAAGCTTCGGCAGCTTCCTCATATTTTTTTTCATTGAAAAGCTTATTTCCCTCCCTCAAATCTTCCTTCAGTTTATCTGTGATAATTAATCCTTCAATTTTCTTTAATTTCACTTCTAGATCAGGATTCTTGTCGTATTCTTTGATCTGCGCGCTTATTTTTTTTGGCATATAACCCGGCTTTTCAAAATCAATATTCCATGCTCCCCCTCTAACATAAAAGGCTTTCCATTTTCCTTTTGCATCAGTCATCGTTTCAAATCCAGACTGAGCTTTTAGGGAATAAAGTATAATCTTTACTCCCTCTAAAGGATTTCCTCCCTCATCAAAAACAATCCCTTTAAACCTTCCTTTTCCTTTGTAGCCTTGAGCGAATACAAATGTGACACATAGAAAAATTAAAACTAAAAAATATCCTGCTTTTCTCATCCAAGACCTCCATCAATAATTTTACCATTTAAAAAAGGAGACAGGCAACTTTTTTTTTGCATGCCCGGCGCACAAAAAAAAGCCCCTCCCTTCTCTAAAAAGGGAGGGGCTTTGAACTCGAGCTTTCGAACCTGCTTAGAAGTTGAACCTTATTCCGAATCTTATAACTCTGGGATTGAGAATTCTCAGGGTATCTTCGAACGTGTCTGCTTCGAGGCTAGTTTGCTGCTTTAAGGAATGAGCAGAGTTTGTGATATTGAAAGCATCTGCTGAAAAAATAACAGTGGAAGTATCAGATATCTGGAAGACTTTCTCCGCTCTGAGATTAAGCACCCAGAAAGTGGGCAACCGGTCATCACCGAATACTCCTCTGTAGACATTACTCCAACCGATCCCAGTTCGGTTGACTTCCACATAATTAGGCATAACATATCCTTCTCGAGCTGTGAAGACTGCAGAGACATTAAATCCCAAAGGCAACTGAAAGAGACCGGAGAGTTTAAACATCCATCTGGAATTGACGTAAATCCCCTGGACTCCTGAACCGCCGCTTTCGGGAGCAACAACGCCGCCGTCATAAAAAGTATCATTGGTCGGATCGATAGTGTCACCTTCGTAGTGTCGAGTCCAGTCTGAATAGGTGAAGGAGGCGTCCAGCATCCAATTGTTAGAGAGCCTCTTTTTAAACACTATCTGACCGGCGAGATAACGATCATAACGATTGGGGTAATTGGTTCTGTACCTGTAAGGAAAGTACTGCGTGCGGCTGTAGTAATCTTTACCTGTTATAGGCTCTGTATCCTGAAAAACATAATTATCCGAAGTTTCTACAGTACCGTCAGGTAGCATACCCTTATTCCACGTTTGATTATGCTGCTTCTTGTAGAAAAGCTCCACGCGGACCGCCGCATCGGTGAAGAGTTCTTTCTCGTAGGATAATGTGACCTCATCCAGGAGTGGGGAATTGTGATCAGGATCAAATTTATTACGGACAGCTGTGCTTGATGGATCATCGGCGTCAAAACCACCGTACCAGATCCAGTAATCAGGATCGTTAGGATCCTGCAGCGTTCCTGCACCCCAATCATATCCATAGAGCTCGTTTGCTGTCACGCGGCCATCTCGCACGCCAGTATCAACAAAATTCTGGTAACCATCCTGCCACATCAGGTCAATCTCAGTCCACGCAAGCGGGTTTGAATGATATGCCATGCCAAACCCGGATTGAGAGCCATAACGGGCAACAGAGAGTTTGATGACATCTTTTCCGTTTCCGAAAATGTCATAGATAAGACTCATTCTGGGAGAGAGCGTTTTCCACTTGACACCAGGATCTACCTCGTCAAGAGAGAGCGCCTGCATATACTGAGGCAGCCAGGGCGAGACAGGAACACCTGCGTCTTTGACTTTGGATATTTCCTGGTCATACCTGACCCCGATATTAACTGACAGATTGCCGAATGTCACTGTATCCTGAATATAGGCAGAATACCGCTTGAACGAGACATTTAAAATGTAGTCTCTCAAAAGCCAGGCTTCCCAATATTCTCCAGTGGGCATAGAAGCGTCAGCTCCCCAGGTAGCAAGAGTCAAGTTCCCTTCATACAGATCATAGGTTGTGGTTGCAGCCGTTACATAGTCTACTCCAAATTTAATTTCGTGATCTCCACCGAGTATTCCTTCGGCAAAATAGTTTCCGGTAAAGTTGATGTTGAGCTGGTCTCTGTCACATCCGTAATCATCGGTGTTTCCAGACATATAAAACGTCGGGTCGTAGTTGCGTATCATGTAATTTCCGGAGCCGTCAAGCGTCCTTTCGCCCTGAACAGGATGCAAAGCAAATCCACCGTCCATGAAGATGCCCTTGAGATTAAGGTAGAGATTGCCGAACATCTGTTCGGCTTCACCCTTATAAATGAAGCCAGGGCCATCCTGGTTCCAGAGGGTGTCAGAGGCCTGAACCGTATAACCATACCAGGCTCTTCCCCATTTGTTCTTGTCGTCGAATTGGATGAAACCTTCGAGTCTTGTAGTAGGAGTAAACTGTGCGTTTAGTTTGAAATATCCGGAGACCAACCAGGTCTTATCCGATGTTCCGGCCAGAGTTCTGGCATCGATATCCTGAATACCCCAGGAACCATAGAACCATGCTTTATCTTTGATAACCGGTCCGCCGAAGTTGGCCCCATAAAGATAGACCCTGTTGATACCTGCTGAGACATAATCCAACTCTTCCATCTCTGGGGTAATGTTCTCCGCCTGCCAGCTATCTACCTCTACATCCATATAAAACATTCCGGAATAGGCATTTCCGCCGCGCTTACTGATGATATTGAGCTGAACACTACCGGTCTGGGACCTGACGTCATTGTTTCCGTAGTTGATCTGCAACTCATCATAACCGGAAATGTTGACATAGGCGGGAGCTGCTCCTAAGGCGGAATTATCTGTGATATTGGCTCCGTCAATGCTCCAGGTAGTATCAGTGTCGGAACCCCCATGACCATAATAAGCAGATTGCTGTCCTGCTTCGTTTCCGCCGACATCTTCTCTATCGATCAGCATCCCAGGAACGAGGGACATGATGACCCAGGGATTCCTGGATGTGGGCAGGCTCATTATCATCTCGCTCGAAATGTTCACACCTACTTGAGTCTTTTTTGTATCTATGATGGGAGACTCGCCTATAACTGTAATTTCTTCTTCAATAGTAGCCATTTCGAGGATAATATGAAGAGTAATATCTCTTCCAAAGGAAACATCGAGCTCTTTTCTATTAACAGTCGTAAAGCCAGAAAGTTCAAGCCTTAAAACATAATCCTTGGAGACAGGAAGATTCATAAATCTGAAGTTTCCTCTTTCAGAGCTGATAACTGCACGTGGAGCTATCTTTACGCCAGTTAAGGTAATGTTCACGCCCGGAAGGGGATTACCCTCATTATCCTTAACTGTTCCTTTTATGGCTCCGAATTCTTGAGCGTAAGTGAAATTTCCTATCAAAAGAAGGACAAAAACGATAAATAAAACTTTTTTCAATAAAAACTCCTTTTCACTTGCCTCTTTTCGAGGCTTAAAGTTTAACTACATCCCCGGAGTGAAAATATTCACTCCAACCACTACATTATTTTTTTCTGCTATTTAACTCTATTTGTCACCTCCCTTTTCTTTATATGGAAAAATATCACTAAATTAGAAGAAGCAATTTCTATGCCAAGTTTCTTCTCCATTCCTTATTATCCTTATCTATAATTAAATTAGTAACTTAGCTTTTTTCAGCCCAAAAAACCTCCCTTCTTTCTGTCCAATAAATTGGATTTATTCCAAAAAATTGGATATTTTTTATTATTTCTTTTCCTTGAAAAGATAAGAATTTGGTTTTGATGGTCGCAACAAATCTCTCATCATTTTTCTCTGTTTTTACCTGTTGACATCCTGGAAAGAGCTTATCACAGGGAAAACGAGGAAGTCAATCAGCTAAAAAAGCTTTATTCAAAAACAAACGTATAAGAAAATTTCTCAATATACATCAACTCGGGTACTCAAAAACGTAATGAGCCATGTCCCTTGAATAATTCTTTATCGAGTGGTATAAAAAAGTGTCCTGTTTTATCAGCTGCCTGTTACGGGAGCAAATTCAGGCTATTCCTTCTCCAGTTATTTCTCTGAGTGAAATGAGTATAAAAGAATACAAAGAAAAGAGAGATTTCAGCAAAACTCAAGAGCCCAAAGAATCAAAAACAATGGGAGAATCTAAAGGGCTGCTTTATGTTATCCAGCGTCATGACGCCTCTCATCTTCACTTTGATTTACGTTTAGAGGAAGATGATGTGCTCAAAAGCTGGGCCATTCCTAAATTACCCCCTCAGGAGGAAGGAATAAAAAGGCTGGCTATCCAGACAGAGGACCATCCTTTGGGCTATGAGGATTTTGAAGGGACTATTCCTGAAGGCCAGTATGGAGCGGGAAAAGTCGAGACCTGGGACAGAGGGGAATATATCCCTCTTGAAAAGACATCTTCAAAAAGAATTATGGAGATAAGGGGCAAAAAATTACACGGAAGATATTGTTTGATTAAGCTCAAAGCAAAGGAGCAGGAAGATAAAAACTGGCTTTTTTTCAAACTGAAAGAAAAGAATGAGAAAAATATTCAAATAAAATTCAAAGAAAAGGATACAAAATGAATGAAGAACAAAAGATTGCCTGCCATGTTTGCAAAAAAGATATCCCGAAAGCCGCTGCCTTGCATGCTGAAGGGGAAGAGTATGTCCTCCATTTTTGCAACATAGAGTGCATGGATTATTGGAAAAAAGAGAAGAAAAAAACGGAGAAAGAAGAATAAATCGAGTAGGCATTTTCATTCTACTTGCCTCCCTAATAGCCTTTCCCCTGGGGGCTGAAGAGGAGAGCGGGGAAAAAGAGAACGAGAAAAAATACTATTCCTCCACCAGTTTTTCTCTTGTCTTGACAAGGGGAAACAATAGAGCTTTATCCTTCAGTTTCGATACAGAACAGAATCTTCGTCTGGCAAAGAATGTATTGAGTTTCAAAGGAAGCATCATTCATTCCAGTTCAGACAATCAGAAAAAATCAGAGATTTATTATTCTCACTTTAAGTACGACCGTAAAATAAGTTCCCGGGCATATCTTCTCGGTATGGTCAGGGCTGAGAGGAATAAATTAGCCGGAAATAATTTTCGCCTTGCCCTATCTATTGGAGCAGGGTATGTGTGGATTCAGGGGAAAAAGATAGAAGTTTTTTCTGAAGGAGCTTTTGGCTGGAGCAACGAAAACAGTTCTGAGAAGATCATTCCATCCGGTACAAATGATGTTTCAATCACAGAAAGAACATTTTCCACTTCCTTTTTTTCTTCGATATTTACAGGTAAAGTGGTCTATACTATTTCTTCTGCTGCTCAGTTCGTTCATCAAGAGACTCTATTCTTGAATTGGAAAGATATGTCGGACTACCGGTTGAATTCCTATTCCTCAATCTCCGCTTCAATCAGCCGGAATTTTGCCTTGAAAACGAGCCTGCAGATCATTTATGAGCACAAACCGGTCCTCGGCCATAAAAACATGGATTTCTTTTTTCTCAGCTCGATCGTCATAAAATTCTAATCCTCAGAGAGTGTGTTTTAAGGTGCCAGATCTATATTTAGGATTTTTTTGTTTGCCTTTTGTGCAAGTTTTTAAGGTTATAAAAAAATCACCCTAAATTTCACCTCTCAAGGTTAATCCCTCTCTTTTGATGCTATTATTTTTGTCTATTTCCCCTGAAAACATATATCCAGGGCTTTGTTCCTTATCGTAGAACAAAAGCACATTAAAGTTGATATCTCAAGCGAAAAACCTTATTTCGGTCGAGCTGCGACTAAATCCTATGATGTTACTAAATGTTTAGAGAGGATTGAAAATGATGGAAAGTAAGAAGACTAAAAAGCAGCTGGCAAATCCTGTGAAAAAAGAAGGAAGAATAGTGGGCATACGGAGAGTTAAAAGAGATTTTAGGGAGCGAAACCAGGCTGAGGAAGAACTCATGAGAAGCGTAGAGAAAAATGAGTCTCTCCTCATTGCGATTCCTGATTTAATGTTTCGACTTGATAAAAATGGAGTATTTCTTGAATTCATTCCGGAAAAAGAATTTTCTTCATGGAAACCCTCAAGCAAATTTTTGGGGAAAAGTGTCTCTGAGGTGTTAGATAAAGAAACTGCTAAGCAGTTCATGTTGTGTGTGAAGCGAGCGATAGAAACCGGTGAAACGCAAATCTTAGAATATCAGCTTTCTTTAAAGGGAAAAAGTCACCACTACGAATCGAGGCTCATGGCCGATGGTAAGGGAGACATTCTGGTCGTTGTGCGTAATTTCACCAGGCAAAAACAAGCAGAAAGAATGGCAGCAATAGATCCTCTCACTCATGCTTACAATAGAAGGAAATTTTCCGAACTTCTGGATCAGGAGATAAAAAGGGTAGAGAGGAATGATAGGTCATTCTCGATGGTGATGCTGGATATTGATCACTTTAAGAAGATAAACGATACCCACGGGCATGATGCAGGAGATTATGTACTAAAAAGAATGACGAAGCTTGTCAGAGAGAATATAAGGGATATAGATATTCTATCCAGATACGGTGGCGAGGAGTTTGTCATCATACTTCCAGAGAGGAATCTAAAAGGAGCAATAGCGGTAGCCGAGAGGATAAGGAAAGTGATAGAAAGTGCCTGTTTTGATAAGGTGGGTCAAATAACAATAAGCGCTGGAGTTTCGGATTTTATTCAGGGCGACAACAGGGAGAGTGTATTCAAGAAGGCGGATAATGCCCTCTACATAGCAAAAAACGGGGGCAGAAACAGGGTGAGTGTGCATTAAAGGTAATCAGTCCAAGCTACAATATTCACTGCTATTCATTCTTGACTCTTTTCATCCACTCTATGATGTCGCCAACCACACGTTCTGCGACATGCCCTGTTTTCTGGTATTCCGCCGGAGTTATTTCCCCTTTTCCTTCGAAGAAAAGATGATTGAGCTTGGGATAGAATCTGAATTCCACATCTTTTCTTGAAGAGAGTGCTTTTTTCCAGGCGTCAAAGTCTACACGTGTCACCTGATAATCCCGCCCCCCCTGCAAAATGAGCATCGGCTGTTTGACATTTTTAGCCATTTCTGCGGGATTGTACCTGCGAAGGTCCAGCCAGTATTCGGCCCCGGCGCCAAGGAGTTTTTCCCGGTAAGGGGCAGCACCGGAGTCATTTAAATTCTTAATTTTTTCAATGACTTTTTTTATCCCATCAAGCTGGGATCTTTCGTTTTTTGTGAGTTTTCCATCAAGCGAGAATACATAATTATATTGTTCGAGGATGACATCTTCAAGAAGTCTGGTTGTACCAGCCAAAATTATGAATCCGGCAATTCTCGATTCAAGCATCGCGATTCTTGGAACGAGCATTCCACCCAGGCTGTGCCCGAGTACGAAAATGTTCTCTGAATCGATACCTTCGGTCTTAAGCAACAATCTCACCGCGGCAATGGCATCGTCGATGGCCTCTTCTTTGACAGTGAGTGAGCCTTTATAATTTGTGAGTTTCCGGCTGTGGACTCTTGTCCTTTTTTCATAACGGAGAACGGCTATATTTAGAGAAGCCAGTCCCCAGGCAAGATCACGGAAGGGTTTATTGGGGCCTATGGTTTCATCCCTGTCCTGTGGCCCTGAACCATGGACAAGCACCAGAGCAGGAAAGGGGCCTTTCCCGTTAGGAACGGCAAGAGTTCCGGGAAGCACCCATTCGCCACTTCCCACCTCTACTTCTTTTTCATGGAAGAGATTGGATTTTACGTAAACAGGAGATTTGTATTGGGCTGCAGGCTGAGCAGGGACGAACCAGAGTCCAGTGATCTGTTT
>JAGLWV010000195.1 GCA_023133225.1 Candidatus Aminicenantota bacterium
GGAGAAAAGCTGAGCAATGAATCTCGATCAAAGACATGTAGAGTGCGTAAAACTATACGCCGATTCACTGCGTAAAAGTATACGCCTCTTGACAGGGGATGGTGAAATAAAAAGTAGCCCCTGCACCAAGTTCGGACTTTACCCATATTTTTCCCCCATGACTTTCAATCACTTTTTTGGCAATGGAAAGCCCAACACCCGTACCTTCATCTGAAGAAACAAGGGAACCCTGAACAAAAACCTTAAAAATCTTCTTTTTATCTTCTTCTATAATGTCCATACCATTGTCTTCCACCCAGAATTGATACTGATCTTTTTGCTTTTTCCAGCCGATCTTAATTTTTGGCTTCTCCTGCAAGCCTGCAAATCTGACTGCATTGGCTATCAGGTTGTCAAAGACCTCTATAATTCTTGATCTGTCACAGTAGACAGTTGGAAACTCCGGAGTTAGTTTCACATCAATATGTTTTCCTATAATTAACGATTCAAAATGTTTGAGTGAAGTCTCCACAATGGAGTTTATGTCCACTTTTTTAAACTTTCCTGTTTTCCTGCCTGCCCTTGAAAGCTTCAGCAGATCCGAGACCATTCTTTCCAGGCGTTCGCCTGCTTGTGAGATCCTCTTGAGATACTGGACCATGTTTTTATTCAGTTTGCTTTTGCATTTTTTATATAGTATCGCTGAGAATCCCTGTATCGCGATCAACGGTGTCTTCAGTTCATGCGACACGGTATATGTATACTCATCCAGTTCCTGATTCCTTTTTTTTAGCTCTCCCAGGGCTTTCTTCAGTTGCTCCTCGATTTGCATTTTTCCTGTGAAGTCTATGAAAGTGCCCACTACACCCTTAAGGCTACCGTCCTCATCTATGATAGGAGCAGCACTAACGTTGACCCAAGTCATTGAGCTACCGGGACGTCTGACGCCCATTAATACATCCCTCACTGGATGCCTTTCCTTCATTGCTCTGGGTCCGGCCATCTCCTCAGGTGGCATCAGGGTTCCATCGGGACGCAAAATCTTCCATTCTGGCGAAGTGTAATGTCGGCTTTCAATCTCAGAACGTTTGAGCCCTAATATGCGCTCAGCCCCAGGGTTAGCAAGGACGATCTGACCATCTGGGTCAATCATAACTACGCCCTCGGCCATTGTTGTGAACAGATTCCGTAATCGTTCCTCGCTCTCCTTCAGCGCATCCTCCACCTTCTTGCGCTCGGTTTCTGATCCTTCCATCTCCTTAATCTTCCTTACGCAATTTACCCACTTCATTCATGAGCTGTTTTTTTGTCTCACTTTCATCTTTCATTCTGACCTCTTAAGATAGGCTGAATTTTCATCCCATAAGGGATGGGATTCTTCATTCTTGCTCTTATAAAATCTTTCTCATTCTTCTCTCAGCCGCAGCTGTACGCCGGAAAATACTGGCACATCTTTCCACTTCCTATGTGAATGGGCAGATTATACCACAAATACGATGGAAATTTCCTCTGTGTAAATTCCTATAGTTATGGATTCCCGCTTCCGCGGGAATGACATTCTTAAAAAAAAGAATTCATTTTTTCAACTCATCGGGTGATGAACCCCAAGTTTGACCACAACTTTTTGCTATGATATAAAATGAGAAAAAATGCAGGCAAATGATAAGAGGATAAAAAAGGCCGGATCTGTCTGGTATTCAAACAGAAAATTACCTCTGTTAACAGAAAATTGCTACCGTTATAAGTAAAAAATGAATAAAAAAAATTGGATCAATAAGGCAGATTCTTTTGAAGCCGCCCAAGAATTTGATATTGAATATTCTGTAAAAACCTGCCAGAAACTAGAGGAAGTCTTCAGAAGCCAGGATATCTTCCGTCCCCTGCGCATCCGACTCTACAATCCGGGGACTGAACTCACCTATGAAATCAAAGGATTGGTTCCGGCAAGAAAAGGTCGGCTTAAGTTAGTAGTGGAAAAGTTTGTCGGCGGCGGCTATGCTGGCCAGGTTTATAAGGTGAAAGCTTTAGACATTGAAACTCCTGGGGGACCGATTGAAGGTCTTCATGTTGGCAGTTTCTACGCCCTGAAAATTCTCATCCCTCCAAAGGGATTTTCAAAATGGTTCCGCAACCTGATCTATGCTATTGGTTTTCAGGGACCTTTCTCTCCTCAGGTCAACCCAGCCGCAGCCCGGGCAGGTGCCTTATGGCAGAAGTTCATCCGGCGTGGTGCAAGACTGCGCCTCGACTCTGAAAAGGGTGTAACAGATATTCTTGCCACTTTCGTCGATCCTGCACTCGGGAGCTGCGGAGAGATCAGCGAGTGGATCGACGGGCGAATGTGGCGGTTCGAGGTCGATGACGATCTGGATGCCAGACTGAGATGGAAAGTCGGAGACCCCGGAGAAGAACTGAATTCACCGGAGTACCGGGCTAAACGAACCTTCATGGCTCGCCTCAAGCAGTTGATGCATGAAATGGGAGCTCCTGAGCTGGCACGCCAGTACGAGTGGTGGACCTGCAAAAGCCAGCCTAACGCTCTCAAAAGACTCGAAAGTGATCCCAATCCTGCTGAAGGGTACGTGGCAGTGGATTTCCGGGCCGGCCTGGCTCTCCTCCCCTTTCTTCCGATGTGCCCGGCCGATTTTAAGCTCATCCTCCAGGGGATTGCCCGGGGCAGTTTGGTCCAGTTCGACCGCGGAAAAATAGACAGGCTTCGAAACTTCGTGGAAGCTAATCCCGAGATTTTTACCGACATGCAGGAGGCGCTGGAGGAAATCGAGGAAGCTGAGAAATCATACCGTGAATCCTTGCCTGACATCACACATCACCATTTCAGATTGATTTTTTGTTCAAAGCTCTGGTCATCCATCTTGCGCAGCAGCTTGAAGAGCTGGAAAATTCGAAACATCATAGATGAGAAAACCTCCGAACGGCTGCAGCGAAAGAGATTTCTAACCTTAATTTTTTATCTTCTGGGACTCATGCCTTTTTTGGGAAAGTTTTTTCGCAAGATATGGGGAAGAAATGACTACCGCCGTCACTATGGCCATTTGTTAACCAGTTTCAATTATTTCCGACGTGCGCTGCGAGCCCATATTGCTGAAACCCTCATCCGCTGGCACCGGGCCGGACGCGTCGATAAGGAGCGGACGGCAAAGCTAAGTGCACATCCATTGAGATTTTTCGCTCATCTCCCGCTTTCAATCTTGCCGGCAAAGATGCACCGTTTTTTCTCTGACCGGCACTTCTTTCTGCACTCATTGGATAATATTTTTGCCAGGCCTTTACGGCTGTACTTCAAGGCAGAAGCCCGGGAGAAATGGCTGCGCGAGATTGTGTCCAGAGGGAAGAAAGGCGGAATGCTGACCGACACAGAAGCATCACGCATCAACTCCCAGATAAAGGAGCCCTTCATCCAGAAGTATCTGAAAAGCCTCGCCGTTCACGTCTGCACGTTGCCGGTAACTCAGGTTGTCTCCGTACTGGTGGCGATTTTTTATGTTGCAGGGCATCCTGAAATGCCGCGGGCACAGGCATATGCCATCGGGCTTGGTATTATTGCCTTGTTTCAGGTGGTCCCGATCTCACCGGGGTCGCTGGTCCGTGGGTTATATGTTTTGTTCCTGGTTATTCGAGAGCGGAATTTTAGGGACTACAACATCGCCGTGTTTCTTGGGTTTTTTAAATATATCGGTTACCTGGCCTTTCCGATCCAGATGGCTTATCGTTATCCAGACCTCGCACGTTTCATGGCAGGACACTGGGCGACAGGTGCTGTGCACATCGTACCCGTCTTCGGTGAGAAGGGGGCACTGCTCGAGCATACTGTTTTTGACCTTTTCTACAATTATCCCCTGACCATAAGGCGGCGCATTCGGCAACGCAGCAAACGCCATGCCGGTTTGAAGCCAAGGCGCTGGCATGTCCCTCTGTGTTTGCTTGGAGGAACATCTGTACTGATGCTTGCTGATATCGCTTACTTCAGGCTGAATGGACAGATACCCAAATTAGGAGATATTTGGTGGCTGGCCCTCTGGATTCCTTTTTTTGCGGCCGCCGCAAGTTCTGCCTGGGCTGGCGGGGCGGCTCTTTCGAAGCGAATTATCATGGGTATACTCTGTGGAGCCTTTATTGGCCTTCTTTACGCTATTTCTAATACACTCCTTGCGAATTTCCTGGTTCAAGAGGGGAATGAGTTGATCACCGTTCTGGAATATGCAGGCCGGATCGCGCCAACAGCACTATGGCGGATCTTTTTATTCGCGATTTTAGCCACAATAGGAACATTCATTGCCGAAACGAGACCAATACAACCAACCTCAACAAAACAATAAATCGACTGCTTGAAAGCTAAAAGCTTGAAAAAGAATTGAATCCTGCGTTCTTCAAATAGAGCATCCCCTGGAGTACAAAATCATAACTATCCTCTTTGACAATTGCTATTTCTTGGGAGCTTTCTTCTTTGGTCTCAAAGGAGGGATCTTGATGTCGATGACGTTCACTTTCCCCAGGGTAGAGAGAGGCTTGTCAAAATCCTCCTGTTTCCCGACCACAAGGATCTGGACCTTATCCGGGCGCAGGTACTTCTGAGCTACCCGCAAGACATCCTTTTTTGTGACTTTCTCCACCCCCTTCTTGACTTTTTCCATAAAATTTAGGGGATAATCGAAAAAATCATACGTCATCAAGCGATTGACAATCTGAGCCTTGCTCGCAAAATTAAAAACAAAAGAATTCAGGTACTGATCCTTCGCCTTAGCCAGCTCCTCATCACTCACTTCCTCTTCTTTCATCCGCTTTAGCTCCTTGAGCATTAACTCTATGGCATAGACAGTAGACTCGGACTTGGTTTGAGCTCCGCTGCTAAAAACTCCTTGAACCTGATAGCCAGACCTGTAGCTTCCCCAGACACTGTAAGCAAGCCCTTCGTCTGTCCTGATTTTTTTAAACATCCGCTCAAAAGAAAGAATGCTGTTCATCACACTCAAAGCCGGGTAATCAGGATTACTGAGCAGTCCTCCAATGTGGCCGAGCATAATGTTAGACTGGTTCACATCAGGCTTGTCGATAAAATTGACTGTATACTTATATTCATAATCAATCGTGGGTAGTGGCGGAACTTTAATCCTGACTGCTTTCCAATTTCCCAGAGTCTTTTCGACTTTGGCAACCATCTCTTTAGCATTAAAATCTCCCCATACTGCCATGGTTGTATTATCCGGGTAGAAATATTTCTTATAGAAATTCACAATATCATCCCTCGTTACGGCTGCAATCGTGGCATACTCTGGATGACGGGCGTAGAGGCTGTCCTTTCCGTAGATTAATTTTTCAAACTCCCGGTTAGATATCTGTCCGATATCATCATTCCGCCGGGCAATAGCTGTCCTTTGCTGAATTTTGGCCAGCTTGATCTTATCCTCTGCAAAAGCCGGATTTATCAAAATATCTGCCAGCAATTCCAGGGCTCTATCTATGTCTTCCTTCAGCACAGAAACCGTAATATAACCTGAAGTCTGGCCGATGCCAGTTGAAACTGTTGCTGCCAGGGTTTCCAATTCCTTATCGATCTCATCTCCTGTTATCGATGCCGTTCCGCCGGAACGGAGAACCGATCCTGTTATGGAAGCCAAACCAATTTTCGAGGAGGGTTCATAAACAGAACCTATGTGTACCATGGCCCTCATATCTATTGTCGGATATTCATGATCCTCCACTAAAAAGAGCTTCAGACCGTTTTTGAGCACGACCGTTTCCACTTTTGGCATCTTAATCGGATTCAAAGGCGCAAAAATAAATTTATCTTTGGGGCTCTTCTGCGCTAAAACAGAGACCCCGGATAAAAAGACCAGAAGTAAGAATACTGAAAAAACTCTGAATACTATTCTATTTTTCTTCATTGTTCTTTCCTTTTCTTGGCTGTTTCATACACAATTTCGCCGATTGTCCTGTGCTTCTTGACAAGATACTTATTGGCGACACGTTTGACATCCTCTGCCGTCACAGCCCTTATCTCATTGACCTGGTCAAACAGCAACTTCCAGTCTCCCAGGACTACGTCCGCATAGGTCAGAAGGGCAGCCATGTTGGAGTTTGACTTCATCTGGCTCAGAATTCCTTTCGCCTGGCTTCTTTTGAACTTTGTCAATTCTTCTGGCGTAACAGATTCTTTTTTGATTTTTTCAATTTCCTCATCAATGAACTCTATACATTCAGCTGAAGTTTTACCTCTGGAAGGAACCGCATAGAAAACTATGAGGTTTGGGAACTTGTCACCTGGAAATCCACTGACACCCATAGCTGCGACGGCAACCTTTTTTTCTTTCACTAAAACCTGGTTGAGCCTTGATGAACGTCCCTGCCCTATAATATTGGCCAGGGCCTGCAAAGGAACGCTGTCTTTATTGCGAGCGTCCGGGCAGTGGTAGCCCATGATTATGATGGGCTGAGATCTTGCCTGCACAATGACCCGCCGTTCTCCCCATTGTTCAGGTTCTTCTGTCCTGACAGGTTCTGGCTTGGGACCGCTGGGAATCCGGCCAAAATAAACTTCTGCCAGCTTGAAGGCTTCATCAGCCTTGACATCTCCCACGATCCCGACTGTCAAATTGCTGGGACCATAGAACTTTTTGAAATACTCCCTCACGTCTCTCCGGGTGATCCTCTCCAAGTCTGACATATGACCAAGGACCGAGTGATGGTAAGGATGGGCTTTAAACGCAACTGCGATAAAATCTTCGATGAGTTTTCCCATAGGGCGAGTTTCCGAACTCAATCTTCTTTCCTCCATGACAACATCTCTCTCTTTGAAAAATTCACGGAAAACAGGATTGAGAAACCTGTCTGATGTCATGGCCATCCAGTATTCCAGCTTGTTCGAAGGAAGGCCGTTGATGTACTGAGTGGCATCGGTGCTCGTGTAGGCGTTGACTCCCCGGTCACCTTCTCTCATCATCATGTCAAAGTATTCGTTGTTAACAACATATTCCTTGGCCTTTTTGCGCAAGGTTTCAAATTTCCCCTCCATTTCTTTGAGCCTCTCTTTATCCGGCTCAGGTTTTGCCTTCTCTCTTTTCATCTCATCGTAAAGAACATCCAGTTCATCGAGTATCTTTTTTTCTGCCTCGTAGTCCTTTGTCCCGATAACCACCGAGCCTTTAAAAGCCATGTGTTCCAGCAGGTGAGAAATTCCCGTAATCCCGTAGGATTCATTGGCACTGCCCACATCCGCATACACATGGAAAGAAACAACGGGAGCTTCATGGCGCTCGAGAACTATAAATTTCATTCCGTTTTTTAGGACATGAACCTTGACCTGGTTTTTGATGGTCTCAAAAGTTTGAGCTAAGAGGGACAGGTTGAATAGCATGACCAGGGCCAGCAGGAGAACGAGCTTCCGATTAAATCCTTTCTTGACATTCATGCTCTTAACCTCCTTGTTTTATTTTTCTATATAAACCCCTTTTGTTGCTCTCCTAAATTATTCATAAAAACTGCCGCCACCTTTATTTATTTTTTGATGATATCAGCTTATTAGTATGATATTTCACAATGTCATGAGTATCAATACTATTATTGTATTTTTTTTCACTTTTAATCGGCATTTTT
>JAGLWV010000196.1 GCA_023133225.1 Candidatus Aminicenantota bacterium
CCCAGAGCAATCCCACCATGAGGAGGGGTGCCGTAAATAAGCGCTTCCAGGAAAAAACCGAACTTTTCCTCGATTTCCTTCTGATTCAAACCGAGTACGCTGAAAATTCTCTTTTGAAGCTCAATGTCATGAATCCGGATAGAGCCTCCCCCAATTTCATAACCATTAAGAACCAGATCATAAGCCTTAGCCTTTATCCTAAGAGGCTCCTTCTCTAAAAAAGCCAGCTCATCCTCCTGAGGTGAGGTGAACGGATGATGTACGGAGACAAGACGCTCCTCCTCCTCGCTCCACTCGAAGAGAGGAAAGTCAGTGATCCAGGCGAATTTGAACGCTTTTTTATCATCTTCCTGTTTAGAAACAAAACTGCTTCTTATCTCTCCCAGAACTTTTAAAGCCACCTGCTTCTCATCTGCCACCAGAAGCACCAGATCTTCCTCTTTTCCTTTCAGCTTTTCCCATAAGAGAGCGAGTGCCTTATCATCCACCTTCAAAGAAGACTTAAATCCTTCCTGCTTCTTTATCCAGATAATCCCTTTCCCGCCAAGGCGTCTTGCAGTGTCATTGATTTTGTCGAGCTGGCTTCGGGAAGTTGCTCCTCCATTTTCCATCAACAGCCCTTTTAAAACTCCCCCCGAAGAGAGGGCTTTCCTGATGACTTCTGAATCATGGCTCAAGCCAATTTCAGTCAAGTCCTCAATTTCTATACTGGAACGCAAATCTGGTTTATCTGTTCCGAACTTCTCCATACTCTCTTCGTAGGTAAAATGAGGAAAAGGAACATCTATCTTTGCTCCTATTAGGTCGAAGACAGAAGCCATCACAGCCTCAGTTAAATCAAAGATATCTTCCTGCTCTGCAAAGCTCATTTCTATATCGATCTGGGTAAATTCAGGCTGGCGGTCAGCTCTTAAGTCTTCATCACGAAAACAGCGAACAATCTGGAAATAACGGTCGAACCCGGAGATCATCAAAATTTGCTTGAAGATCTGAGGAGACTGGGGCAGGGCATAAAACCTTCCCTTGTACATCCGGCTGGGTACAAGGTAGTCCCTGGCCCCTTCAGGAGTTGATTTGGTCAAGAAAGGAGTTTCTATTTCTAAGAAGCCTTCTTGGCTCAGGAAATTGCGCACACAGAGTGCAGCCAGGTGTCTAAGCTTCATGTTGCGCTGCATGGAAGGCCGCCTCATATCAAGGTACCTGTATTTAAAACGAAGCTCTTCTGATGCCTTAGGCGGGTCGGCGATAACAAAGGGTGGAACCTTGGAAGTGTTTAAAACTTTTAGTTCTCCAGCCTCGACCTCCACTTCGCCAGTGGGAAGATTCGGATTTCGTGCTTTTCCTTCCCGCTTCTTTACATGCCCTTTCACAGCTAAGACATCTTCCATCCTGATCTCTTTGGCCATCTCCAAGAATTCTCCTTTATCGAAGGGCACAACCACCTGAACCAGGCCTTCTCTATCTCTAAGGTCGATAAAAACCAAATTTCCCATGTCTCTGACCCTGTTAACCCAGCCGAGGAGAGTCACTTCCTTATCAATATGTTCAAGGCGAAGATCTCCACAATAGGCTGTCCGCCGCCACTTTGATCGTTCTTTGGCTCCCATTCTTTCAGTCCTTATCAGACTATCTCAGATCTTTAAGAAATTTCACCGAAGATCTTCATTATTTCCTCCCGGGTCCGTTCTTCCTGGTCGCCCGTTTCCATGTCTTTCAATTGATATCTCCCTTTCTTCACCTCTTCTTCGCCGATGATCAAGACCCATGCTGCCCCAAGCTTGTTCGCCCGGCTCATCTGGCTCTTAAGGCTCTGCTCTCTGTATTCAATAAGGCATTCAATCCCTTCTCTCCTTAATAACCGGACCAATTCCATCCCCGCTCTCTTCGCCCCATCTCCCATGTAGGCTAAATAAAGGAATTTCTCCTTCATTTGAGTGAAGGGAACAGCTGAAATCAACCTTTCCATCCCCATGGCAAAACCGATCCCACAGAGGTCAGGCCCACCAAATTCCTTCATCATATCATCATATCTTCCTCCACCGATGATAGCATCCTGAGCTCCCAGCTTGGAGGAGGCAACTTCAAAAGTCGTCTTCGTATAATAATCGATCCCCCGGACCAATCGGGGCTCGATCGTGTATTCAATCTCAAAAAAATCGAGATGTTCACAAAATCGCGCGAAGTGCTGCTCACACTCCTGACAGAGATAATCCGTAATCTTTGGAAATTTCTGCGCCAGCTTCTTGCAGGTTTCGACTTTGCAGTCAAAAATCCTTAAAGGATTGGTTGCCATTTTCCTCTGACAGTTTGAGCAAAGCGATTCTTCAGCTTTCTTTGCCTCGGTTTTTAAATCCTTTAAATAGGCAGGCCGGCATTTCTTACAGCCAACCGAATTCACAAATGTTTCTGTGCCTGTAACCTGGAGCTCTTGGAGAAGATAATGGGCCATCTCCACGATCTCTGCATCGATAGCAGGGTCTTCTTCACCGAAAACCTCTATATCCAATTGATGAAACTGGCGGTAGCGCCCTTTCTGGGGCTTATCGTAGCGAAACATGGGACCAATGTAGTAAAACCTCAGGGATTCAGGCTGGAGATACAGCCTGTTTTCGATGATGGAACGGACAACAGAAGGTGTGTATTCCGGCCTCAGGGTCAAAGAACGCCCTGCCTTATCCGGAAAAGTGTACATCTCTTTGATGACGATATCTGAAGTTTGGCCTGTTCCTTTCTCAAAAAGCTCTGTGGCCTCAAAAACAGGAGTCCTTATCTCTCTGTATCCATAGAGCTCAAAAATTCTCTTGGCCGCCGTTTCAACACTCTGCCATTTCTCAACATCTCGAGGAAGAATATCTTTTGTTCCCTTTATGGCAGAAACCTGTTTCTTCATTTCTCCTCAAACACTCCTATCTTCCTGAATTTCTGGTATCTCTTTTTAAGTCTATCCTCAGGAGATTTCTCTTGCAGTTTCTTTAATGTCTGATTCAGATTCTTATCCACATTCTTGAACGTCTGTTCATAGTCTATATGCGCACCCCCTGGAGGTTCAGGGATGATCTTATCAATAATTCCCAGATCCAATAAATCCTTGGCTTCAATCTTTAAATTCTCGGCTGCCTCGGGCATAGCACTCTGGTCTTTCCAGAGAATCGCCGCACACCCTTCAGGAGAAATAACGGAGTAGAAAGAATGCTCAAGCATCAAAATAGCATCTCCCACACCTATGGCAAGGGCACCACCGCTTCCACCTTCTCCAATGACGACATTGACGATAGGAACTTCTAACCGTGAAATTTCCTTTAAATTATTGGCAATAGCTTCTGCCTGGCCCTGCTCCTCGGCTCTAATTCCGGGATAAGCTCCAGGAGTATCGATCAAAGTGACCACGGGGAGTTTAAATTTAACGGCCAATTTCATGACTCTCAAGGCTTTACGGTAGCCCTCTGGATTGGGCTGTGCGAAGTTGCGCTCTATCCTCTCCTTTGTTGTCCTCCCCTTTTGATGCCCGATAAAAGCAACCGCACTTCCCCTGTAAAACCCGAAGCCAGCCACTATGGCAGGATCATCCCCTGCACGGCGGTCTCCGTGGATTTCCATAAAATCTTCGGTAAGATAATTGATATAATCCAGGGTATAGGGCCGCTTGGGGTGTCGCGCAATCTGAACGATTTGCAAAGGGGTAATGTTCGGGCTGATCTTGGCCCATTCCTTTTCAATTTCGCTTTTGAGCAGTGCAATCTTCTCTTTTTTCCCTGTCTCATCGCTCAACTGGAGCTCATCTATCCTTTCTTTAAGGAGAATGATCTCTTTTTCCAATTGATAGAAATCTTTTTGCTCTTTCATCGGATTAAAAATTGATCCTCCTGAACAACCCGCAATCTCTGGGAAGGGATGTAGAGAGATTTCAGCTTTCCTTCTTCATCTGTTTCAAGCTCTATTTCCATTCCGCTTGAATGCATGATTAGAATGCAGGGTTCTTCCTCTTTAGGCTCAAGTGTAAATTCTATTTCGACCTGAGGAATGAGATAAGCAGAAAGCGCAACACTCTCCTGAAGAGTGCATCGAAACTTTTTTGTCAGGATCATATAGGGTGCAAAAACAGGATTAGGCAAAAGAAAGGCATCTCGCTTTATCTTTACGGTATTTTTCTGCTCATGTCCCAAGACGATGATCGTGTTCTCGACCTGGCCCTCCTCGATGGAACTTGAAATCTCTTGAGACATTCCACTTAATGTCCCTTTATAATAAAAGGAGATGGGAATGAAATTATTATCCAATCGAATCGTCAGCAGTTCAATTTCCATTGCAACCGGCTTGGTCATTCGGCCGCTCAGCGAAAGAGTATAGCCCATCTCGTCGGACTGCCATGTGTATTCTTCATAGCCGACCTTTTCTTCCATGAAGTAAATAGAGAACGTTCCTCTCTCCGTCTCTTCCTGACTCAAGCCGGAAAAGACAAAGAGAAATAATAAGGATATAAGGACGAAAAAAAGGGGACAGTCCCCTTTTTTTAAGAAAAAAGGAAAAAAAGGGGACTGTCCCCTTTTTTTGTCCCTTTTTCTCCTCACCATGTTCTATCTCTGCCTAATGTCTTCTATTCAACAAGAACGGCTGTGCCGTAGGCTAATATTTCAGAAGCACTTTGCATGATCATCGAAGTTGCAAAACGAATGTTGAGTACTGCATTGGCTCCCAGTTCTTTAGCTTCCTCGACCATGCGGTCGAGAGCCTGTTCCCTGGATTCAGCCATCATTTTTGTGTAGTCCCTAATCTCGCCTCCCACAATATTCCTGAGAGCTGCTGTGATGTCCTTGCCAATGTGACGGGCTCGGATGGTATTCCCCCGGACAAGTCCAAACGTCTTTTTTATTGTTTTCCCGGGGACAAAATCAGTCGTTACCAAGATCATTTTTCAACCTCCTTGTATCGTTCCCTTTTGCGGACAAAAATTTGCTCCCTTAATATTGAAACCAACAAAACAACGATTCCTCCTAAAGCAGTGAGAATCCCGACTTTTAAAAGTAGGGGAGTGGAAGGGTCCACAATGATACCCTCTATCATTTTGTATCCGCCAAAAAAGAGAATAATCATAGCACCAATAGAGAGCAAAATCCAGCCGATCCTCCGTTCCAAGCGATTATAGACTGATGCCCAGTACCTTTTCCACACTTCTCCCGGTGGTTTTTTCAGTTCCATTTGACTCATAACCTCCTCAAATTTTCTCATTTCCTCCAATTCTTTTCTGCATTCCGGACAATCCTCCAGATGTTTCTCTACTTTTTTATTCTGCTCTTGGTTCAATTCGCCATCATTGTATGAAGAAATGAGTTCTTTTATTTTTTGATGGTTCATAAAAATCACCTTTTTACATCTTTATTCAGAGCCTAATAATTTCCCGACAATCCCTCTTAATTTTTTTTTGGCATAGTAAAGAGTAGACATGACAGTCCCGATAGGTTTCTCTATTATCTCTGCAATTTCCTGATAGGACATCTGCTGAAAATAGCGAAGAATGATGACCTCTCTCTGCTCCAAGGATAGACTCTCTATCCCTCTCCATAGTGTTTCCTTCAGTTCCCTGTCATTTCTTTCTTCTTTATGAACCTGGATTCTTTCAAGAGGAATCTCATGAATCCGGCAACCACGTTTGATGTGATCAAGACAGAGGTTCTTCATGAGCTTATAGAACCAGGGGAAAAAAGGCTTTTGGGTATTGAATCCCTTAATCTTACGAAAAGCTCTGATGAATGACTCCTGGGAAATATCCAGGGCATCTTCCGAATTATGAACGAAACCAAGGGCAATATAGTAGGCTCTCTTCATGTAACGGACCACTATGAGCTGATAGGCTTCCTTGTTTCCTTTTTTGACCTTTTCAATCACCTCTCTTTCAGAGAGAGTTTCTTCATTTTTTTTCAAAAACGTGACCTTATGAAAAGGAAATTTCCTCTCAAGAGCAGCTTCCTCAGACATCTTTTCTCCTCTGTACTTATTACTACTGTTTCTGTTTTAGATTTATTCATCCTTAATATTCTCCCTCTGCCTGACAACCTCATAGAGGAAAATCGATGCTGCAGCAGAAACATTAAGAGAAGTCATCCTGCCCAGGAGAGGAATGGATAATATTTTATCACATTTCTTTCTAATGAGAGGGCGCAGTCCTTTTCCTTCAGAACCCAGAACCAGTCCTACGGGGAGTTTATAATCAAACTCATCCCATAACTCCTTGTACCCTCCCTCAGCACCTACCAACCATATTCCTCGATCTCTCAAATCATCCATTACTCTTGCCAAATTTTTCACCCTGGCTACTTTCAGATATTCCAGAGCTCCGGCTGAAACCAAAGATACCGTTTCTGACAAACCCACAGATCTCCTCTCGGGTAGAATGATCCCGTCTACACCAGCCCCTTCGGCAGTACGGATAATAGCTCCTAGATTCTGAGGGTCTTTAATCCCGTCCAGCAAAAGGAGGAAAGGAATTCTGTCCGAAACAAAAATATCACCGAGAGAAGAGAATTCTTTCGGAGATATCAGGGCCACAGCACCCTGATGATTTCGGTCTAGATTGCCGAGCCTTTGCCTCGGCACGAAAAGAAAAGGAATCTGCTTGGCCTTAGCAAGCTGGATTATCTCGTCTATTTTCTTCTGTTTTTTCCCATCCTGAATCAATATTTTATTAATTCGATTGGGGGAAGATTTCAGCACTTCAATGAGAGGATTTAGACGGC
>JAGLWV010000197.1 GCA_023133225.1 Candidatus Aminicenantota bacterium
GCTCAAACCCTTCTTGATGCTGTAAGCTGGATCGTTGAAGAAGAAAAAAACTCCTGACATAAAATGATTAGATTCGACAATATCCTGGAAAAAGTCTCCTCTTCTTATCACGAAAAGGATATAACCCTACTAAAAAAAGCTTATGTCTTTGCAGCACAGGCCCACAAAGGGCAAACCAGGCGTTCCGGAGAACCCTATTTGAGCCACGCCCTGGAAGTTTCAAACATGCTGGCAGACATGAAATTGGATAAAACAACTTTAGCAGCAGGCCTTTTGCATGATGTTCTAGAAGACACCGACGTGACAGCCGTTGAGCTTTTGGATGCCTTTGGAAAGGAAATCACTCACTTGGTTGAGGGTGTCACCAAAATCAGCCGTGTTCAGGAGTCCTCACCCATAACGAGGCAGGCAGAAAGCATACGGAAAATCATCCTTACCATGACGGATGACTTAAGGGTCATCTTTATTAAACTGACCGACAGAATTCATAATTTAAAAACTTTAAAATTTTTACCTGAAAGCAAACAAAAAAAAATTGCCCGGGAGACTCTGGAGATATATGCCCCTATAGCCAACAGACTTGGGATGGGACGAATAAAGGCCGAGCTGGAGGACCTTTCCTTTCGTTATGTGGAGCCAGACAATTACTTTAAGGTGGCTTCACTGGTTGAGCCTAAACGTAAAAAGGCAGAAAAGGAGCTCAAGAAAACCAAAAGGATTCTTGAAAATATGATGGGGAAAAATCACCTTCCAGCGGAAATATCCTTTAGAATAAAAAGACTCTTCAGCATTTACAATAAAATGAGAAGGCAAAATACCGAATTCGAACAAGTTTATGACTTCATGGCCTTAAGATTGATAGCTGATTCAGCACAAAGCTGCTACACTGCTCTTGGCCTGATTCACCAGAAATGGCCCCATCTCCCCCATCGATTCCGGGACTTTATAACGATGCCCAAGCCTAATCTCTATCAATCTCTCCATACAACGATCATCAATGAAAACAAGCAGACAGTTGAAATTCAAATCAGGACACATGATATGCATAACCTGGCAGAAAACGGAATTGCCGCCCACTGGAAATACAAAGAACCAGACCACCAACACCTCATGAAAGAGGATAAGAGGCTGAAGTGGCTGAGAGAGATGGTTGAGCTCTACAAAGATCAAAAGAGCCCCCAGGAATTCTTGAAGAGCCTGAAAACAGACCTCCTCCCTGAAGAAGTTTATGTTTTCACTCCAAAAAGAGAGGGAGTCCCCTTGCCTCTTGGTGCTTCAGCCCTTGATTTTGCTTTTAGGATTCATTCTGAAATAGGCCTACACTGTTCCTCTGCAATAATTAACGGAGAGAGCGCACCTTTGAAGGTAATCTTGAAGACCGGGGATATCGTTGAGATTATAACCTCACCTGAAAAAACTCCTCGCAGAGACTGGCTGAAGATCGCGTTTACTTCAACCGCAAGACATCAGATAAAACGCTGGCTAAACTTACAAGAAAAAATAAAACATACTACTCTTGGAAAAAGGCTGTGGGAAAAAGAGATCAAGAAGAGTCGCGTCCCTTCCCCAATGCTAAAAGAAAGAAGTCTTCTTAAACGATTTTTATCCGTGACAAACTTCAGGGTCAAAAAGATGGACGATTTTTACACTCTTATAGGATCTGGAAAAATCGTTCTTGATAAAAAATTTATGGAAAAACTTCTGCCTTCTGAACCATCTGAAAAGGGAAAAAAGCCGTTCTTAAAAAAGGTTGCCCCCAAAGTGATAAAAAAGGCAGAATCAGCTCTTCAAGTCAAAGGAGTGAAATTAGCCAACTGCTGTTCGCCCATCAGAGGAGAGTCTATCACAGGATACATAACCTCCGGAAAGGGAATAACCGTGCACTCATTGCAGTGTCCCCTTGTTTCAAGGGAAATTCTGAAGTATGATCGCATGCTTGAAGTTACCTGGGAGGACATACCAGCTGGAATCTATAAGGGAAAACTCTTGATAAAGAGCGAAGATTCTCCTGGTGTTTTAGCCAAGTTGACTTCTGCAATCGCTCAACTCGAGGGTAATATCACTAAGGCTGAAGTCAAAACGTTCGAGGACATGAAAGCCCAAATAAAACTGACCCTTGTCATCCGAGATCTTAAACATTTTGAGGCGATCATGAAAAACATTTCAGCCATAAAAGAAATCGCTTCTGTAGAAAGAATTTGAAGGGAATCAGGGGGCCTTAGTGACTTTCCCTGATCGGAGACATCTTGTACAAACCCATATCCGCCTCACTCCTGCCTTTGTTTTAGCTTTTGTATGCTGTAAATTCGGCTTCCATTTCTTCTTGGAGGCCTTATGGGAATGACTCACGCTATGTCCAAAAAGAGGTCCTTTTCCACAAATCTCACAAACTTTCGGCATTTTTTTTCTTCTTCTTAAAGAAGCTCTTTATAACATATTCTGAGACAAAATCCAAACATTATGTGCTAAAGAGATTTCTTCTTCGCTTAAAGGCTTCCAGAGTATTCCTCATGAGCAGGGCTACGGTCAAGGGGCCAACCCCGCGCGGAACCGGAGTTAAATACTCTGCTTTTTCTATGACCTGCGGATGAACATCACCGATGAGTGTATAACCTTTTTCTTCGATGTTTTTTTCCCTCTTTTCATCCTTTCCAAATAACTCTTCCATTTTAGACTTGTCTGCGAGATAGTTCATGCCTACATCCACGACCACAGCGCCTGGTTTCACAAATTCTGGAGTTATAAAGGCCCCCCGGCCAATCGCAGCAATAAGAATGTCTGCCTCCGAAGTCACCAGGGGTAAGTCCTTTGTTTTGGAATGGCAGATGGTGACGGTTCCATTTTCATTGGTCATCATGGCCGCCAATGGTTTCCCAACAATCAAACTTCTCCCTACGATGACCACTCTCTTCCCTTCAATTGGAATATTTCTAAACTTTAAAAGCTCAAGTATCCCCGACGGTGTACAGGGCTTCAAGCCGTCCTGATTCATCAACAAATTCCCCAGGTTAGACGGGTGAAATCCGTCCACATCCTTCTCTGGCGGGATAGAGGTGATAATCTCATTACTATTGAGAGAGGAGGGCAAAGGGAGCTGGACCAGAATGCCATCAACCTCTTCTCTTTGGCCCAAATCCTTTATTTTAGATTTCAAAAAAGAAGCTTCTGTATCTTCCGGAAAATTGAGAATTTCTGATCGCATGCCCAATTTCTCTGAGTTTTTCTTCTTTGAACGCAGATAAACTTTGGAGGCCCTGTTTTCTCCTACCAGAATCGCCACTAAGCCTGGAACTTGCTCCATCTTCTTCTGGAATCCCGCCACTTCTTCCTTCACTTTTTCTTTTATCTTATCTGCTAAGGTTTTTCCTTCAAGCCAGCTGCCCATATTTTCCTCCTTAATATATTTTGTTTCGCTCATACGAAAACAGCTGTCAGCCATGAGTTTTCTTTTTTTATTATACATGTGTCCCTTTTATAGGGCAACAACATTTCCCTTTTCCCCGTATCTTTCCCTTTTTAACTTGGTACAAAATTTGCATAAACATTGAGTTCGCTTGACGTACAGACGAAAAAGCAGTAATTTAAAGGATAGTGGCTGAAAATGTTTAACAAAATTACAAGGGGGCTTTTATCCCTTGCACTCCTTGCCATCTTTTTTTCAAGTTGCAGCCAATCGATATTGGATAAACAAATCCTGTTCGGTATTCAGTCCGCACAGAGAGATCTGTGGGATGAGGCCATTTTCCGCTGGAAAAAAGCTGTCCTTTCCGACCCAAAAGCCTCTGCCCCACACAACAATCTAGCTATTGCTTACGAGTCAAAGGGCCTTTGGCAGGAGGCAAAAAAAGAATATGAAATCGCTTTAAAGCTCGATCCTAAAAACTCCTATATACAAGAAAATTATGAAAAATTTAAGAAGAATCATGAACTTATCGATGATGCCAAAAAAGATAAAAAAAAGTAGAGTAGCACTGCTCTTTGCGCTTTTATTTTTTATCTCCTGTGTGTCCGAAAGCCAGTTTAACATAAGGATCGAAGCCCCCGGTAAGATCGTCCTCGATTTAGACCGGTTTAGCGAAATTTTTATCACTGATTTTCTGATCAAGAGTCAAGCCAAGGGCCTCGATCTGAATACAGAAATTATAGACTATTTCTCATCTGAGCTGGGAAATAATTTCAAGGGAAAGATTTCAACAAAAAAAATTACCATGGAAAAAGAAGAAGTCTTCAAAAACGAAGATTTCTGGAAAAATCTATCCGCTGACAAGGAAAACACTCTTTTTCTCACCGGAAACATCCAGTACAAAGAGGAGGTCCGGAAAGCTGTCCTAGGAAGGAAGAAAAAGGATGCTGAAGATCCCTTCCAGCCAGAAAAAACCCTGGCTGAACGAAGATTTTATCTCCTGAACCTTGACCTTTACTTCATCGACGGTAAAACAGGGAAGGCTTTGTATAAGAAGAGCTTTAAGGAATCAAGAAACTACAAAAATCCAGAACAAACGGCCTATTTTGCCTTCTTTGATCTCATAAAAGCCGTGAAAGAAAAACTTTTCAGAGATCTTCTGGGTGAGAGAAGACTTCAGCAAAGATATCTCATTATTCGCTAAAAGGAGAATTCCTATGAAACATTACATAAAATATCTCTTTTTTCTTTTGTTCCTTATCCTCTGGGTTCCCCTGAGCCTTGCCCAGTCTTACTACTTCCCTTATTACGGGAAGAACAAGGTCCTCTTTGAAAAATTCGACTGGAAAAGCTACAAAACCGACCATTTTAATTTATTCTATTACGTTAAAAATCCTCAAATCTTAAAAAATATCGCCGAGATGGCAGAAAGTGCCTATCTAAAAATAAGCCAGTCCGTCAAGCATGCCCTTTCTGCTCCCGTCCCCCTCATTTATTACAAGACCTACACAGACTTTGAGCAGACAAACCTTTTGCCAGCCTCAGAAGGAATCCTGGGCGTCTCAGAGCCAATCCTCTACCGTGTCATCATCTACGGAGATATGCCCCTGGAAGAGATTCAAGATCTTATCGAACACGAGCTCTCCCATATTTTTGAATTTGATCTGCTCTTTGGAAGCCCGGGCGGGGGAGCGACTGCTATACGTTATCCCCCTGGCTGGATAATGGAAGGCTGGGCCGAGTATAATACCGAGAACTGGTCCTATTGGTCATTGTTAATTGTCAGAGATGCCGTCCTCAACGACCGAATCCCGGAGCTTTCCAAATCAGGCTACATCTTCTCTCGCTATCCTTTGCCCCGTCCTCCAACTTATGATTTTGGCCATGCCATGTTTGATTTTATCGAATCGGACTTCGGAAAAACCGGGATAAGGGAATTCTGGCACTCTATGAAGAATTCACCTTCACCCATTATTGGAAGGAGAAATCCTGTCCAAAAAACCTTCAATATGAAGTATAAAGAGTTCAACCATAGATTTAAAAAATACCTGCGCAACCGTTTCAAGAAATTTCTGCCAAGGGAGAATCCAGAGAATTACAGTATTGCTCTTGGCCCTGAATTTCCGCTGAATCCGTATTACTTCTCTTTCTCACATGCCGTATCTCCTTCAGGGGAGATCGTTGCTGTCTTGACGGTCAACGTAATGGACAATGACTTCGATATCCTTCTTCTCTCAACCAAAGATGGCTCTGTGATCAAAAATTTAACAAAGGGGTACACTCTCAAATACGAATACATCCGATATGACATCAACCCTTCAAAAGGAAAAAATATCGATTGGTCTTCTGACGGAGACAGCATCGCCTTCTTCGCCCGCTCCGGTCAGAAATATTCTCTTTTGATACTCGATTCCATAACCGGAAAAACAAAGAAAAAAATCAACATTCCCTTTGACCAGCCTTCCTCCCCCTGCTTCTCTCCCGAAGGAGAAGAGCTTCTCTTTACAGCTTTTCATGAGGGAATCCATGACATCTTCAAGGTCAACCTGTCAACTGAAAAGTTCCTCAATTTGACCGAGGATGACCTGTTCGAGAAAGCCCCCGCGATATCCCCGGATGGGCAGAAGGTGGCCTATACCCTTCGTCTGGATGCCTATGACAAACTCTTCCTTTCTCCTTTGAATAATTTGAAAAAAAAGACACAACTTACATTTGGCAAAGGAAATACAATCACGCCCCACTTTTCCTCTGATTCCAAAGAATTATTTTTTTCCGGCGACATGAGGGAAGCCTTTAACATTTACTCCCTACATCTTGAAACCGGGGATCTCAAGCGTTACACAGATGTAAGGACCGGTAATTTTTTCCCTGTCCAAGATCCCAAGGATCAGAAAACGATCATTTTTGGCTCTTTTAACAAGGGAGCCATCCAACTTTTTAAGAGTGAGGTTGAAGGGGAGATTGAAAAAACAATAACCTTTACTGAAATGCCACCAAGTGAAAAATTCGAGCGGTTCGAGCCCCTTGTCTCTCTAGACATAAATGAGGAAAAAATTAAGCCTCATAAAGGCATGGGCAAATTGTATCTCATGGGAAAACCTCCAATCGATACTTTTATTTCCTCTGACGGGTCCATATACGGAGGTTCCTCCATCAGTTTCTCCGACCTGTTGGGTGACTATATCTTCTCTGTCCAGGCTTTTCAGGTCAGGAACTTCCGGTCATACGACTTCACGTACCTTAATCAAAAAAGAAGGCTCCAGCTCATGCTGAGAGCCTATCATTACACCCTGTTTTATTACAATCCAGTAGATTATTATGATCCTCTTTTCTTCAGTTTCTTGACTTACAACGATGCCCTGGCCACGAGGAAAATTACAGGAGTTAACCTCTCTGCCTATTACGCTTTTAATTTATATTACAGAGCATCTGCATCTCTCTCATATAACAATTACGCAGAAGATTACTATGATCCTAGAGTTACTGTCGATAGAGGCCGCCCCCAGCAGTTCATGAATGGAAACTTGCTTTCTGCATCCTTCTCCATTACCGGGGAAACCACGCGCTTTAAGTCTCCCTACGGGCCGATCTCCGGAAACACTTTCGCTTTCTCCATCTCCCGGGCTCTCCCTATAGATGACGCCTTTTTACAGAATACGACTCTTGAAGCAGACTATCGACACTATCTTCCACTCGGTTCCAGCACTCTTCTGGCGTTTCGCATTAATGCCTTTGCCAGCCGGGGGAAGAATCCTTTTCTCTTTTACTATGGAGGAAACAACCAGGTACGCTCAGAGAGCTATTACAGTATTGTTGGCACCGAGATGTGGTTCGCGAACCTCGAATTCAGGCTCCCCTTAGTAGGCGTTGCCTCGACTCTCATCGGCCAGATAGGCCCTATCCGGGGAACCCTTTTCTTCGATATTACTCGGGCAAAAACCGGAGATTATCCAGCTAAAATAGTAACTTATGTAGGTTTCGATCCGACCGATCCATTTAAATCTCCCGTTAGAGTTTTTGACGCTGTTGGTTCTTACGGCTACGGATTTGAATTCTTCATCTTCGGCCTTCCCATGCATCTCGAATTTGCCAGAAGGCTCGAATGGGAGGATATGTCTAAGCCTTTTAGCTTTAAACCTTGGGGTAAATTTAGAACGGTATTCTGGATCGGGTACGATTTTTAAGAATTTAAAACAAAATTCTTGAATTCCATTAACGAGGGTGCTACTATAGCCTAGCTTTCTCTTCCCTTCTAAACAAAGAAGGTTTTTCCACACATGTGGAAAAACCTGTGGAAATCTAAGCCGTAGAAATGGAACCTGAAAACAAACTCAACCCCTGGCTTCAAATCATGAACTCCCTCCAAAAAGATATTGATAAGAACAGCTACGAAACCTGGTTTGAACCAACCTCTTATATAGGAAAAGAGGCAGATTCCCTGTATATAAAAGTTCCTAATTCATATTTTAAAGATTGGCTGTCCTTTCATTATTCAAGCCTGATAAGCAGACGTTCGAAGGAGGCTCTAGGAAAAGTTTATGATATCAAATATATTTTCGACGATACCCCCTCCTCTTTTATGAGACGCTCCCCACATGAAAGAAAAACAAAAAAAGAAATGCTCCTTAATCCTAACCTGAATCCGAATTACACCTTTGAAAATTTCGTTGTAGGATCCTGTAACCAATTTGCTCAGGCGGCCACGGCAGCGGTGGCTAAAAATCCTGCTAAATCTTACAATCCACTCTATATTTATGGCGGAGCAGGCTTAGGAAAGACGCACTTAATGAATGCTATCGGACATTTCATTCTTCGTAATAGCGGTCGCATGAAAATCTTATACATTACGACTGAACAATTCATGAATGACCTGATCAACCACCTCCAATACGGCAAGATTCTCGATTTTCGTCAGAAATACAGAAGTGTCGATGTCTTCTTAATAGACGATATCCATTACATTTCCGGGAAAGAGCGGACAAAGGAGGAATTCTTTCATACTTTTAATCACCTCTACAACAGCCAGAAACAGATCGTGATCTCCAGTGATTGTTCCCCTAATGAAATTCCTAATCTTGAAGAGAGGTTTCGCTCTCGTTTCGAGTGGGGATTGATCGCGGATTTGAAACCTCCGGACATCGAAACAAGAATTGCAATTCTGAGAAAAAAATCAGAGCTGGAAGGAGTCGTTCTCCCGGAGAGTGTTGAGCTCTATATTGCAGATAAGGTTCAATCAAACATACGTGTTTTAGAAGGATATTTGCGCCGGGTGATTGCATATGCTTCTTTGAAAGGCGAAAAAATCGATTTAGACTTGACTAAAGAAGCATTAAAGGATCTCCTGGATTCCTCTTTGAGTGTAATAACCGTTGAAAAGATCCAGAAGATAATCTGCCATAAAATGAAAATAAAGCTCTTGCAACTTAAATCGAAAAATAATTCGCCTGAAGTAGCTTTTCCCCGTCAAATAGCCATGTATCTTTCGAAAGAATTAACAAATAATTCCCTATCTGAAATAGGTAAAAAATTCGGTGGAAAACACCATACAACCGTGATTCATAGCATAAGAAAAATAGAAAGGCTACGCATTGAAGATACAGAATTCAACAAAGAAATGAACACTTTTATTAGCCATATTCGATAATGAAATCAACGCTTTATAAATTATTTTCACATTTTAATTGCTTTTATTTATTATATTATTTAATTTAATCATATATATTAAATATTATAAAGACGTACGAGGAAAGGTGGAAAAATGAGATTCTCAACTAAAAAAGAAGATATTCTTAATGAACTTCAGCTCCTCCAAGGAATAGTTGAAAAGAGAACTACGATGCCAATCCTTGCTAATATTCTTGTAGATGCTTCCCAAGACAGGGTAAATCTTATTGGTACTGATCTTGAAGTTGGACTGAAAACCTATTTCAAGGCAGATGTTGAAGAAGAAGGTTCTATAACGCTGTCGGGAAAAAAGATTTTTGAAATTGTCAAATCCATTCCTGATGGCAAGGAGATCACATTTAAAGAAAAAGAAGAGCTAACCATGGAGATTAGATCAGGAAAGAGTGAGTTTAAAGTTCTCTGTTTGCCAAACGAGGACTACCCTCAGGTTCCGGAACCGAAATTCGAGAAAAACATTGTACTTTCTTTAGATATATTTAAAGAAATGATTGATAAAGTTTACAATTCCATAACACAAGAACAAAGATACTATCTTAGCGGGGCCCTATTGATCCTTAGCGATAATTCCATGGAGCTGGTGAGTACAGACGGACATCGATTGGCGCATACGTCAAAGACGGTAGATAAAATGAAAATGGAAGAGGAAATAAGGACAATCATAGCTAAAAAGACCCTGAATGAGATTAGGAAATTTGAGGGAGAATCGGTTGAATTTGATTTAGATGAGAACAATCTTTTTTTTAAGGTAGAGAATAAAACACTGATATCAAGAATCATCGAAGGCAAATTTCCAAATTTTGAAGCAGTCATCCCGAAGGATAATCCAAATATACTTAAAGTCTCAAAAGACGAAATCACGAATGCGATCAGAAGGGTTTCTTTATTTTCTACAGAGAGGTCAAGAGGAATAAAATTCAGTGTTGGAAAAAACGAGATAAATCTTTTTTCATCCAATCCAGAGATAGGAGAGGCTAGAGATAAAGTTGATGCTGATTATAAGGGAGAAGATGTAGAAATTGGGTTTAATTCCCAATATCTTCTTGATTTTCTCTCAACCGTCAAGGCAGAGACAATTCGATTTGAATTAAAAGATACAAACAGTTCTGTTTTATTGAAACCAGAAATTGAGGAAGAAATTGATTATGTTTATGTCCTTATGCCGATGAAGCTATAGGACAATAAATAGGGGGACAATAAATAGGGGGACACAATACTTATTTCCCGGAAATAAGTATTGTGTCCCCCTATTTATTTATATTTCCGTCCCCCTATTTATTGTCCCCCTTTTTTATTATAGCTGCCTTCATTTTTGATGATATCTATTATGACAGGATAAAGATGGGCTTTGTTTTTTTTCTGAAAATGCCGCCAGAGAATAATCCCTGCTAGAATAAGAAAAAACAGCAGGCCGAAAAAACTCGTTTCTTGTGAGGAGAGAGGGAAAAGGGGAGACAATACGTATCCGACTCCCATCCCCAGAAGAGAGGCAGCGAGCAAAGAGCCAAAAAGAAGGATCAAAGCCATGTTATATTTCGTATCGGGGATTTCAATCTCGACTTCATCTCCCGAGTCTGCATTCAAAGGATTTTTAACAGTGAGCAGACCTTTCGATTGATTATTTCCAGCACAGATGTTGCGCGCCGCGCATTTTTGGCAGGAATCTGTGAGGCATGCAACCTCGATCTGCGCCAGATCATTTTTTGTGCTTACAACCCAGCCTTTATCCTTCATTATCCTTTTCCATGCGACCAATAGCGCCTGTAGGGCATTTTTCAATAGCAGGAATTTTTTCAGGATCAATTTTTCTGTAATCGGTTATTACGGCCAAATTGTTTTCCATGATTATGGCATCAGGGCAGGCCCGTGCGCAGATTCCACAGGCGATACAAGCATTCTTGCAGGCTTTTCTGGAAGGTGCCCCTCTGTCTAAAGACCGACAAAAGACGATTATTTCTTGAGAAACAGGGTGAAGCTCAAAGAGGTTTCTCGGGCAAGCATCGACGCATTTTCCGCACGCCGTACACTTTTCCTCAATGACGAGAGGAAGCCCTTCTTCTCCCATATAGATTGCATCAAATGGGCAAACCCGGGCACAATCTCCAAAATGTAGACAGCCGAAGGAACACTGTTTATTCCCTCCGAGGAGGTGAGCGGCTAAGCAGGTAGAGATTCCCAGGTAAGCCCCCCGGTCTTTTGCTGCCTCATGGCTTCCACGACAGTGGAGGCGCGCAAGCTTTTTGATGACTTCACCAGCCTTGACTCCCAGGATTTCGGCAACCTGGTTTGCGACATCCTCCCCACCAACAGGACAGCTGTTTGGCTCTGCTTTTCCCTCTACCAGTGCCACGGCGAAGGCGCGACAGCCAGAATAGCCGCAGGCACCACAGTTAGCCTGAGGCAGAGCTGCTGAGATTTTTTCGATCTTTGGATCTTCATATACTCTAAGCTTCTTGTATGCAAGAACGAGGCCGGTAGAGAAGAGGAAGCCGAGGCCTGCCATAGTCAAGATAGGAACCAAAACATCCATTATTTAATCATTCCTGAAAAGCCCATAAAAGCAAGGGCCATGATTCCGGCGATGATGAGGGCAATTCCAGGCCCTTTCAAGGCTTCCGGGACATCGGCCAGCTCGAGTTGCTCCCTGATTCCAGCCATGAGGACAATGGCTAATGTAAAGCCGAGGCCTGCCCCGACTCCGAAGATCACCGTTTCTGCAAGGCCATATTCTTTTCTGGCTGCGATAATGGCCAATCCCATGATGGCACAATTAGTAGTGATGAGAGGAAGATAGATGCCCATTGCTTGGTAGAGGGGTGGGCTTATTTTCCGTATAAACATTTCTACCAGCTGAACCAGCGAAGCAATAACAAGGATAAAAGAAACGATTTGGAGATAATCTAGCCCGTAAGGAATAAGAATCCAGTAGTTGATAGCCCAGGAGACGACAGCGGTTAAAGTCATAACAAAGGTTACTGCCAGCCCCATCGAGAAAGCAGAGTCAATTTTTTTGGAGACACCCAGGAAAGGACAGATTCCCAGGAAGTAATAAAATACAAAATTATTTATCAGCATGGCTGAAATAAAAATGGCAGCGAGTTCCAATCTTATCTCCTCGATTTTGTTTTACGTTCGATCTGAAGGGCGATGGCGAGAAGGATGCCAAGGGTAATGAAAGCTCCTGGAGGAAGAACCATTATGATCCACGGCTTAAACCATGACCCCATGACTTGATGTCCGAGGAATGTTCCCATCCCGAGAATTTCCCGGATAGAACTAAGAATGAGCAAGGCCAGGACAAACCCCAAGCTCATGCCAAGAGCATCTATCAATGAACGCCCCACAGTATTTTTTGAAGAAAAAGCTTCCTGCCGGCCAAGAATGATGCAGTTGACGACGATCAAGGGGACATAGGGACCGAGCTCTTTGGAAATAGGATAAAAGAAAGCAGCCAGAAAGCGGTCGGCCATAGTAACGAACGTAGCGATGATGACAATGTAACTGGCGATCCGGACCTGGTTCGGGATGAGTTTTTTTATGGATGAGACTACCACTGAACTGAAGATGAGGACAAAAGAGGTTGCCAGCCCCATCGCAAATCCGTTGATAACAGCGTTTGTCACAGCCAGCGTGGGGCACATGCCAAGGAGCTGCCGGAAAATGGGATTTTCGTCCCATAAGCCCTTGACGAACTCCTCTCGTATGGTTTTAGTTGGCATCTTGTCCCTCACTGCTGACCTTGCCTTCTTTTATAAGTTGCCTCACCCGTTCAAGAGAGCTGTTGGCTGTATTGAGGATGGCTTCAGAAGTGATTGTTGCGCCCGTGATGGTGTTGATCTCTGAAGTCCCAAGTTCTTCCGGTGAGCTTGCGGCTGGCTTGCGGAGGGTAAGGATACTGCTGCAGTCTTTGTTTTCCCAGAACCGGAGAAAAGATTTTTTGTCATCAACCTTGGCTCCTAAGCCTGGAGTTTCCGTCTGCTCTAAAATAGCCAGGCTGAATATCTTGGTAAGGGAAGTGTTTGTTCCCATCATGAAGGTGATTTTATCCTGAAAGCCCATACCAGAGGCATGAATGGCAAGCCCGATAAGCTTGCCCTCTTTGTCCTTTCCGCCGTAAACAGTCAGGTCTTTTTCTTCGTAGAATTTCTCGATGGAATACGTTCCGGGAACGACCGCTGAGATTTTTTCTTCTATTTCCTGCTGCTTGTTCAGTGCGATCCGTTCCTTTGTCAAGAGCCCAACCCCTGCCAGAAATCCGCCAGAGAGAAGCCCTACTGAGGTGAGGACGGCAACCATTCGAGTAGAAAGGCTCATTCCTTTCTCCTTTCTCCAAGGATGCGAGGACGGGCATACCGGTTGAGGAGAGGAACGAAAGCATTCATGAAGAGGATGGAGTACATCACGCCTTCTGGGAATCCACCGAAAAGCCGGATGAGGCCGATAGTAAATCCTATACCCAGAGCATAGATCCAGGTGCCCAAAGGAGAGAGGGGAGAAGTGACAAGATCTGTTGCCATGAAGAAAGCTCCGATGAGGAACCCTCCTGCTAAGATGTGGAAAAGTGGAGACGCATATTTTCCAGGATCAGCAATCCAGAAGATCCCTGTAAAGGCGGTCAGGGAAAGGAAGATTCCGAGGGGAATGCGCCAGTCTATCACACGGCGGAAAAGGAGGAAGAGCCCGCCCAGGATAAGAGCCAGGGCAGAGGTTTCTCCCAGGCAGCCGCCAGTATTTCCCAGGAAGAGATTTTTAAGGGGAGTTAGAATTCCTTGGGCTACTGCATCCTGGAATTTAAGGAGCCCCAGAGGGGTAGCATAGGTCGCCGTATCAATTTTATCGGTTAATGACGGTATCCAGGTCGTCATGTCTGCAGTGAAGGCAGTTTGGAGAAAGGCTCTTCCGACTAAAGCCGGATTGAAAATATTGTAGCCTAATCCTCCGAAAATCTGTTTTCCTAGGGCGATGGCGACTACAGCCCCGATAATAGCCAGCTCTAAAGAGAGAGATGGGGGAAGGGTCAGTGCCAGAAGAATTCCTGTAATAACAGCCGAGCCGTCGTAAAGGGAATGGAAAGGACGCTTTCTCACCCACAAGAAAAGAGCTTCTGTTGCCACGCAGGCGATAACGCAGGCGAGAAGCAGGATGACGGCTCTAAGCCGGAAGAAGTAGAGAGAAGCGATAACGGCCGGAGCAAGGCTCACGATCACGGCATACATGATCTTCGGGACAGAATCTCTATCCTTGAAATGAGGCGAAGATTGAAGGATTAATTTCTTATCAGGCATCAGGCACTCTTTTTTCTTAAGCTGATTATTTTATTTTTTCCCAGTCGGATCCAGTGGACAAGCGGGATTTTCGATGGACATGTATACTGACAGCTGCCGCATTCCACGCAGTCTAGAATACCCCAGTCTTCCGCTTCTTTGAAAAGGTCGAACTTGACATATTTTGCAAGCTGAGTTGGGACGAGACCCATTGGGCAGTGTTCTAAACAACGACTACAGCGGATGCAGGGATATTCTCTAGAAAGAGAGGGAGCTGGCCAGGCTAACATTCCGGAAGTTCCCTTTACAACCGGCACATCAAGGGACCATTGGGCGATTCCCATCATTGGTCCGCCCATGACTAAAATATTGGCCTCGTCGCTTGCTCCTCCACAGAAGTTGATCACATCCCGGAATGGTGTTCCGATGCGGGTGATAATATTCTTAGGTTCTTTGATGCTTTGACCTGAGACGGTGATGGCTCTTTCATAAAGAGGCTTTCCATCCTTGACTGCGTCCCAGATTGCCTTGGCCGTTCCAACATTTTGAACCACGATTTTAACGTCAAAGGGAAGTCCGCCCCTGGGAACTTTTCTGCGAAGAAGGGAATATATCAAATTTTTTTCAGCGCCTTGCGGATATTTTGTTTTAAGAAGAACGGCCTCTCCCGGGGAATTCTGGAGCTTATCCTGGAAGAGCTCAAACGCTTCTTTCTTGTTCTCTTCTATCCCTACAATGATCCGCTCTGCTCCTGTGGCTATTCGAGCAAGCTCTGCACCCTTCAGGATGTCATCAGGAGCTTCCAGCATAAGCCTATAGTCGGAGGTCAATAGGGGTTCACACTCACAGCCGTTTATGATGAGTGTATCAATAGGCTTGTCCTTTGGAGGGGAAAGCTTCACAGAGGTCGGGAAAGCTGCTCCTCCCAATCCGACCACACCGGCTTCTTTGACTTTTTGACGTATTTCTTCAGGACGTAAGGAAAAAGGATTTTTTTCTCCTCTTCTTTCAGGGAAGACACTGTCCTGGCCATCGTTGGCAATGGTTACAGTGAGAACAGGGCTTCCGCCTGGGTGATTGAGAGACTCAACAGAGAGAACCTTTCCTGAAACGCTGGAATGAACAGAAGCGGAGAAGAGTGATTTTCCCTCACCAATTTTTTGCCCAAGAAGGACTTCATCACCCTTCTGGACCAAAGGCTGGGCAGGGCTTCCAAAATGCTGAAGAAGAGGGATCATGACTTTTTCTGAAGGAGGCATTTGTTCGAGAGGTTTTTCTGCTGTTAATTCTTTAAATTCAGGAGGATGTACTCCATGCGGAAAAGACTTAATCTTCATTGGTGTTAAGATTACAGGGAAAAATTGATTCTAAAGTTTAGTCCTTCTCCTCTGGGTTGTCAATAATAAAGAAGAGGTTTTGGGGGATAGCCTTGCTCCCCTTCAGATTTTTAACGCCATTCTCTCTTCGGCCTTCTCGGCGGCCTCGGAACTCCGCACCACAGTTCATGACATACGCCGTATGCTCTTTTTCATAAAGTGACTCGCTTCTTTTTTCTCTTTTTCTTTTTATTGATTTTTTTTGGTCAGTGTAATAATAAGTATATAAATCTAAAAAACAGAGCCTTGGTAAAGAGAGGAAAATGATATGACAACGAATATTGATAGTAGAGAAGTAAAAACGCGGAGAGATTTGAAAAAATTCATCTATCTTCCTGAGAAGATACATGCAAATCATGCCAACTGGGTTCATCCCATTTATATGGATGAATGGAAATATTTCAATCCGAAGAAGAACAAGGCTTTCTCCTATTCCGACACAGTCATATTGCTTGCTTACCGGGGAAAAGAGGTTGTAGGACGGATAATGGGAATCATCAATCGTCGCTATAATGAGTTCAGGAAGGAAAAAGTAGCTCGATTTGGCTATTTAGAAACATGGGAAGATGAAGAGGCCGTTCGTGCTCTCTTGGGTTATGTCGAAGCATGGGCCCGGAAGAAGGGGATGACAAAGATAATCGGACCGTATGGATTTTCCGATCAAGACCCAGAGGGTTTTTTAATCAAAGGATTTGAGAATCGTGCAACTATCGCAACCTATTACAGCTTCGAATGGATCCCTGGCATGGTAGAAAAGCAGGGCTATTCGAAAGATGTGGATTACTTTGTTTACAAGATTGATGTTCCTGAAGAGTTCCCTGAGTTCTACCAGAAAATCTTGAAAAGAGTGGAGAGAAAAGGGTTTTTTAAAATTGAAGAATTCAAGAAGAAAAGAGAGCTGAAGCCTTGGATCAAGCCGGTCCTTAGCCTGATGAATGAGTGTTATTTAGAGAGCAATATTTATGGATATACCCCCCTGGATGAGGAAGAGATGGAGGATTTGGCGAATCGATATATGCCTGTTCTGGATCCAAGATTTGTGAAAGCGGCAACGAAAGACGGCGAGGTTGTAGGCTTTATAGTTGCCATTCCTGATATGACAGAAGGCATTCAGAAGGCCAGGGGACGTCTTTTCCCATTTGGATTTTTGAAGATATTGAGGGCTGCAAAGAAAACAAAGCAACTGGACTTGCTCTTAGGCGCCGTAAAAGAGGAGCATCGGGGCCGGGGACTGGATGTCTTTATGGGCGTAAAGATGATTCTTTCAGCCTTTGAGGCCGGAATGAAAATAATGGATACGCACCATGAGATGGAAGAAAACGTAAAGGTGAGAAGGGAGATGGAAAAAATGGGAGGAAAACTTTATAAGCTTTATCGTGTTTATAAAAAGGAGCTATAATTCCCTTCCCCAGCAAAAAATACTTCTTGTGGAATTTCGGAGTCGCAGAGTTTAACATGCTTCATTTTGCCTCAGCCCAGTTCACTCCCCAGCCCAGGTGAACTTTCAAGGGAACCTTTAACGGGAAGACATTTTCCATCTTTTTTTTAACGAGGGTTTCCAGCTCATCTCTTTCCTCATCCGGGATTTCAAAAACCAGTTCATCGTGAACCTGAAGTATCATTTTGGACTTCAATTTTCGTTTTTTTATCTCACGCCAGATATCGATCATGGCTTTTTTCATCAAGTCAGCAGCAGTGCCCTGAAGTGGAGTATTGAGAGCAATGCGGCGGCCTGCCTGCTGGATCGATTTATTTTTGTGCTGGAGTTCAGGGACCTGGCGTTTCCTCCCGAAGAGAGTCTCGGAGTAGCCTTTTTCCTGGGCATCTTTTACTCTTCTTTCCAGAACCTCCTTCACTTTGGGGTATTTCTCATAGTAGAGATCTATGAATTTCTGAGCCTCAGACGTGGAGGTTTCGAGTTCTTTTGCAAGAGAGAAGGCTGATGTTCCATAAACAATGCTGAAATTGATTATTTTTGCCCTTCTTCGCGGTTCCTCAAATGAAGGCAGAAGGGTATTTCCAAAGACCTGAACTGCGGTTTCTTCGTGAATATCCCGGTCGTGAAGGAAAGTTTCTATTAAAGTAGGATCTTCAGACAGATGGGCTAAGACCCTGAGCTCTATCTGGGAATAATCAGCCGAGAGAAAAAGGTGGCCCTGAGCAGGGATGAAGGCTTGCCGGAATCTCAGCCCCCATTCTCCTCTTACGGGAATATTTTGTAGATTTGGATTACTGCTCGAAAGCCTGCCTGTGGCAGCTACCGTTTGGTTGTAAGAGGTGTGAATTCTTCCCGTTTCGGCGTTGAGGAGAAGAGGGAGAGAATCAGCATAGGATGTTTTCAGCTTGGTGAGTTGCCTGTATTCCAGAGTATGCTGTGCAATAGGATAGGCGGGGGCTAATTCCTTGAGGATGTTAATGTTTGTCGAATAGCTTTTGGTTTTTTTTGTTTTTCTTGAAGCAGGAAGCCTCAATTTTTCAAAGAGAATGCGTGCGAGCTGTTGAGGGGAGTTTATGTTAAATTCTTCACCGCCGATCGCATAGATTTTTTTTGTGAGGCGATCGAGCTCGCTTTTCAGTTCTACGGACAGGTTATTTAAAGCTTCTGTCTCGATTTTCACTCCCCACATTTCCATGTCAGCTAAAACCTCGATCAGAGGAAGCTCAAATTCACGATAAAGTGTGGTTAACTTTTCCTTTCTAACCTTAGGCAAGAGAAGGGAGCTGAGCTGAAGGGTCAGGTCTGCGTCCTGACATGCATATGGGGCAACTCTTTCTATGCCGACTTTGTTAATAGTGACCTCATTTTTCCCTTTCCCGACAATCTCATTATAAGGAATGGCGTTGACCTGGAGATAAGTTAATGCCAATTTGTTCAAATTATGTTTTCCCCAGTTCGGCTCCAGAAGATAGGATAGGACCATAGAGTCTAAGTCAAGACCTCGCAGTTGAATTCCTTCTTTTTTCAGGACGATGTAGTCATATTTAATATTCTGTCCGATTTTTTTAATCCCTGGGTCAGAAAGAACTTTTTTGAGAAGATGAAGGGCCTTCTCTTTTGGAATTTGCCGAGGAGCATTCGGATAGTCATGGCCGAGTGGAAGATAGCAAGCGTAATCGGCTTTTGTTGAGAAAGAAAGGCCAACCAGGCGGGCTTGGGTAGGAAAAAGGCTGTCTGTTTCTGTGTCAAGAGAAACATATTTTGCTTTTTTTATCCGATTGATAAGCTCATGCAGCTCCCTTTCTTTTAAAATGATCCTGTATTGTTTTTTAGTACTTTCTGACTTTTCCACATACTCGGACAGGAGGGCAGAAAACTCCAATTCTTTAAAGAGAGTGGCCAATTCATCGTAGTTCGGTTGGGAGATGGAAAGCTCTTCCAGGTTGAATTTCACATCAAGGTTTTTCTCAATCGTTACCAGTCGCTGGCTAAGCTTCAGCAGTTCCAAGTTCTGCTTGATTTTTTCTTTCTGGTTTTCTTTCTCGACTTTATCCAGATTTTTGAGGAGATTCTCCAATGATCCAAACTGGTTGATGAGAGCCTTGGATGTTTTTTCTCCTATCCCGGGAATACCAGGAATATTGTCTGTGGAGTCTCCCCATAGAGCAAGAACATCGGTGACCTGGGAGGGCATGACCCCGAAATATTCCTTTACTTTTTTTTCATCCAGATGGAGTTCTTTTGCAGGATTATAGACGATTGTTGAGTTATCAACGAGCTGGAAAATATCTTTATCTGGGGTGACAATGACAGTGAGGATGTTTCGAGAGGATGCAACTCGTGCCAGGCTTCCTAACACATCATCCGCTTCATAATTTTCCTGTTCGAAGGAAGGAATGTTTAATGCTTTAATAATTTTCTTTAAGACCGGGATCTGAACAACTAAATCCTCAGGCATAGGTTTGCGGTGGGCTTTATAGTCTTTGTAAATCTTGTGGCGTATTGTGGGCCCCTTGACATCAAAGGCTATTCCAAGATAGTGCGGATTCTTTTGTTCTATTAACTTTCTGAGCATGCTGATGAATCCATAGATGGCATTGGTGGGGAATCCTTTAGAAGTAGTGAGATGATGAATGGCATAGTAGGCGCGATAAAGGAGAGCATTCCCGTCAATTAAATAGAGCCTTTTTTTTCTCATTTAAATCGGCAATCGGTATGCTGTCTATATCCTGATCCAATTATTATACTCTTGGATGTTTAGATATCAAGCCCAATTGGTTTTATTGACAAAGAAAAGTAAGATGGTATAATAGAAAAACTTATTTGGAAGAGAAGATGATTATAGATATTGATAGATTGCCCAAGGAAGGGCTGGAAATCTCAAAGGATTTTGAGTTTTTCAGCGTAGACCTCGTTGATGAAAATGCAGTTTTTATTCAGCCCGTCCACGCTGATTTCACTATCAAAAAGTCAGGAGAAGAGATATTGATGAAAGGAAAGGTCGTCACGCGCCTTAATCTTATATGCAGCCGCTGCCTTGTTCCCTATGAATTTCCGATAGATTCTAAATTTGATCTTGTTTATTTTCCTGAAGAGCTGGAGGATGCAAAGGAACAGCTGGATAGCGATAAAATTCGCAGGGTGTTTTACTCCAGCTGTAAGATTGATGTCACAGAGATTATTTTGGAGCAATTAAATCTGGCTTTTCCTGTCAAACCGTTATGCTCCGGAGATTGCCAGGGGATCTGTCCGGTTTGCGGGAAAATCATACGAGATGACGGGTGTGCCTGTGTAAGAGAGACTTCTGACCCTCGCCTCGAAAAATTAAAAACGTTTAAGAGATAAATGGCTATACCGAAAAGAAGACATTCCCACTCACGGAAAAAGAAAAAAAGAGCGCATGATGCTCTTTCTGTCCCCTCTTTAGCCCTGTGTTCAAACTGTGGAAATCCCAAGTTACCTCATCGCGCATGTCCTGAGTGCGGTTTTTACCGGGAGAGGCAGGTTATTGAAGGGACCGAAGAGTAACGGAGAGGGATGAATGAAGGTTGCCGTTGACGCTATGGGAGGAGATTTTGCTCCACGAGCTATTGTAGAAGGTGCAGTGCAAGCATCTCAAGAACATAAGATTGAAGTCCTTCTTGTGGGGGATGAAAAAGTTGTAAAGAGGGAATTCGAGAGACTCAACAAATCAAAAGCAAAAATTACTTTCATCAATGCTTCCGAAGCCATTGGGATGGGTGAGGGGATTCTCTCTTTCAGAAAAAAACAAAGATCTTCTATCCGCATCGGGACTCAATTGGTTAAGGAAGGAGATGCAGATGCATTTGTCAGCAACGGAAATACAGGCGCCATAGTCTATATATCCAAAAAAATATTAGGCGCTTTAAAAGGAGTTGAGAAACCCGCTCTGTCTCTCCTTGTTCCGACATTAGAAGGCCTTACCTTACTCATAGACGTGGGAGCAAACGTCAACTGCCGCCCCAGTCATTTAGTACAGTTTAGTGTAATGGGTCATATTTTTATGGAGAATGTAATGGGTCTAAAAAATCCCAAAATAGGCCTGATGAGTATAGGGGAGGAGGATTCGAAGGGGAATGAATTGACCAGGGAGGTTTTTGAAAAACTTCAAGCCTCCACTTTGAATTTTATTGGCAATGTAGAAGGCAAAGATACATATACGGGGAAAGCCGACATCATAGTGAGTGACGGCTTTACCGGGAATGTTGCGTTGAAAGTCAGTGAAGGAGTGGTTGAGACAATATTTTATATGGCCCGCAATGAAATTATGAAGAATATTTTCGCTAAAGTCGGCTTATTTTTGATGAAAAGGAACTTAAGGAAACTTTATAAAAAAGTGGATTACACAGAGTATGGAGGTGCCCAGCTTTTAGGGATAAACGGAGTCTGTATAATAGGTCATGGACGATCGAATCCCACTGCTGTGAAGAATGCTATAGGATTGGCCAAGGATTTTGTGGTGAACAAAGTGCAGGAGAAAATTCAGAATGAAATAGCCAATCTGTCTCATATCTTAGGTGAAGTTGAAGCGTAAGATGAATTTTAACGGGAAAATTTCAGTTGTTACCGGGGCTTCTCAGGGAATCGGGGAAGCCATTGCGGTTGAACTTTCAAGGGTTGGAGCCGAGGTTATCCTTGTCGATATTCAAGAGGAAAAATTAGAAGATGTAGCCCGCAGAATAAGGGATAACAAAGGGAAATCTTATACTTTTTGTGCAGATGTTTCTCGCATGGAACAGGTTAAAGAAATTGTAGAGAAGATCATACAGGATCACCAGAAAGTGGATTATCTCATCAATAATGCAGGGATAACAAGAGACCGTCTGCTTATGCGGATGAACGAGGAAGAATGGGATGCAGTATTAGCCGTGAACTTAAAAGGAGTGTTTAATTTTTCCAAAACATTGATTAGGAATATGATTAACAATCGATACGGTCGAATCGTTAATATTTCTTCTGTCGTTGGGCAGACAGGAAATCCAGGCCAGTGCAACTATTCCGCTTCAAAGGCAGGAGTTATCGGCTTCACGAAGTCACTGGCCAGGGAAGTGGCACCCAGGGGCATTACTGTGAATGCCATAGCGCCAGGTTACATTGATACACCAATGACAAAAGGTCTCTCCGAGTCTGTGAAAAAGGCATTTATTGATTTGATCCCTGCTAAGAGGTTTGGAACGGTTGAAGAGATAGCTCGTGTCGCAAAATTCCTTCTATCTGACGAAGCTTCTTATATCACAGGCCAGGTCATAGGTGTAAATGGCGGACTGTTTATGTAGCAATATGAATATAATTTCAGTGAGGAAACCTAACTAAAAAGAGGAGGAAAAGGATGGAAAGAGAAGAATTATTAAAGAAAATCAAGGCCATTGCTGCGGATAAACTCAGCATTAGTGAAGAACAGGTAACTCCAGAAGCATCTTTTATTGATGATCTAGGCGCAGATTCATTGGATACCGTAGAATTGGTCATGGCTCTTGAAGATGAATTTACTTTGGATATCCCTGATGAAGAAGCTGAGAAGCTAACCACGGTTGGCAAGGCCATGGACTATATTTTAGCTAATCTCCCTAAATAAGAAATAAAAAACTCCAGATGGGAACGTCCTTTTCTTCCAAAAGAAGGTCTGCCGAGAGGCGGGTTGTCATCACGGGCATCGGCCTGATTTCTCCTTTAGGAATTGGAACGGAGAAAAATTGGCAAGCTATCTCCCAGGGAAAAAACGGGATCGGCCTTATTTCCTACTTTGATGCTTCTCAATACACCAGTAAAATTGCAGGCCAGGTCAAGGATTTCGACGCACTGGATTTCTTTGAGAAAAAAGAGATGCGAAAGATGGACCGTTTCATTCAGTATGCTGTAGCAGCTGCCCAGCTAGCCGCTCAGGATTCCGGCATCGATATCGCCCGTTTGGAGGGAGACCGGTGTGGAGTTTATGTCGGATCTGGAATAGGAGGAATTGGTTCGATCGAAGAGACACATAAAACATTATTGGAGAAAGGTCCGGGCCGCGTCTCTCCTTTTTTCTTAATCCAAACCATCATTAACGAAGCTTCGGGCCAGATTTCCATAAAATTCAAAGCCAGAGGTCCAAACTCAGCCATAGCAACAGCTTGTTCTACAGGTACCCATGCTGCTGGAGATTCGTTCCGTATTATCGCCAGGGGAGATGCTGATATCATGCTTGCAGGAGGAGCAGAAGCACCGATTACACCCCTCGGAGTCGCAGGCTTTTGTGCTATGCGGGCTCTTTCCGTAAGAAATGATGAGCCCGAGAGAGCCTCGCGTCCTTTTGATGCGGAGCGCGATGGGTTTATCGTCGGAGAAGGAGCTGGAATACTTGTTCTTGAGGAATTGGGATTAGCACTCAAGCGGGATGCTCGGATTTATGCAGAGATTGTCGGCTACGGTATGAGCGGAGATGCCTATCATGTTACATCGCCTTCTTTGGATGGAGAGGGAGCCAAACGGTCGATGGAGAGGGCTCTTGAGGATGCGTGTATCGATCCGGGAGAAGTAAATTATATCAATGCTCACGGTACCTCCACTCATTATAATGATAAAATCGAAACTCTTGCAGTCAAAAGAGTTTTCGGAGATCATGCCTATGAGCTCAGCATAAGTTCGACCAAGTCGATGACCGGCCACCTTTTAGGCGCGGCAGGCGGAGTCGAGACTGGCTATACGGCTCTTTGTCTGAAAAATCAGGTCATTCCGCCGACAATCAACTATGAACATCCTGATCCAGAATGTGACCTGGATTATGTTCCCAATAAATCCAGGCCGGCTGAAATAAATTATGCCCTGAGTAATTCTTTTGGATTTGGAGGGACAAACGGGACTCTTCTTCTGAAAAA
>JAGLWV010000198.1 GCA_023133225.1 Candidatus Aminicenantota bacterium
TCAGTCCTAATCATTTGACTCTGATTAGCTTTTTCCTGGCTGTACTGTCTGGATTGTTCTTTTTTCTGGGCGGATATCTAAAAATTGTTATAGGAGGGTTTATGGCTCAACTGTCTTCCATCCTAGACGGATGTGATGGTGAGATCGCCCGACTAAAGTTTAAACAAAGCAAATTCGGTGAATATTTAGATCGGGTTCTCGATCGATATGCTGACGCTTTGATTATTTTAGGCATAACCATTGCTTGCGTTTATAAGATGGAAACAAAATGGGTCTGGCTAGCAGGATTCCTGGCTCTTACAGGAAGCTTCATGATCAGCTACACAGCCATGCAGTATGATGAGCTTTTACTTTCAAAGGCTTTTAACAAGAAGATAGGCTTCAGGATGGGGCGGGATATTCGACTATTTATCGTGTTCATCGGGGCTGTTTTGAACCAATTGTTTGCCACATTGATCATTTTATCCATAGTTACCAACGTTGAATCGATAAGGAGATTATTTGTGTTAAGACATGAATATCAATTATCGTAAAGCTATTGAAAATGAGATCGGGGATATTATTTCCCGCTCAGACTTACCTGAGGACTATGCCCATGCGAGAGGTGTGAAAGAGTGGGTAATAAAATTAAGGCCTGACGCAGATTGGACTCTTCAACTGGCTGCTTTTGCTCATGATATTGAACGCGCTCTCTCCAAGAAGAAGGTTATCCGTTCTGAATTTTCTGATTACAACGAATTCAAAAATGCTCATGCACTAAATAGTGCCAAGGTTATTGAGGAAATTCTGGATAAGTATCCTTTCAACCGCAAGGTGAAAAACAGAATCCTCAGCCTCATCAGAAATCACGAACTCGGCCTAACTAATGATGTAGATATTGCAATTTTGAAAGATGCTGATAGCCTGTCTTTTTTTGAGGTCAATCTCCTGGCTTATGCTGAGAGAAACGATGAATCCGAAATACTTTCCAGAATGATATGGGGTTATCAGAGGCTATCGAAAAGAGCAAGACAGATCGTTAAAGAATTTCATTATGAGAATGAAAGATTGAACGAATTTCTTCAGCGAATCGTTTCATTAGAAGAAAAAAAAGAAAAGAAGAACTAAATATTACTGTCTGTTCGGTCCCTTCTATAGAGAAGGAAGGAAGCCAATGAGTTTGATTACCTGGCTAAAAAATAGGCTGTCTTGCGATTTAGCTATAGACCTTGGTACGGCCAATACTTTGGTTTATCTTAAAGGAAGAGGAATCATAGTTCAGGAACCTTCTATGGTGGTTATTAACAGGGAGACAGGTAAAGTGGAAGCTGTAGGAAAACGAGCTAAGGAGATGCTGGGGAAAACTCTGGCCAGTGTCCTGGTCATCAAGCCTATGAGGGATGGCGTTATTGCTGATTTTGAGCTTGCAGAGAAAATGCTTGATTTTTTTATAAAGAGGTCCATAAGAAACCGAGGCTTTTTTATCAGACCGAGAATAGTTATCGGAATTCCGTCAGGAATTACTCATGTTGAAAAACGCGCTGTTAAGGACATTGCCATAAGAGCTAAGGCTTCTAAAGAATATGGATAAGCGTATACGAGAGGAAACTCAATTGCCAGTCTTCATTAATGATGATCCTCTGACGACAGTCGTTCTTGGTGCCGGCAAGATGCTCGATGATCTGGGCCTTTTAAAAAAGATGTCTATGATATAATCGATTTATATTTTATGCGCCTTTTCCTGTATCTCTCCATAGTGATGAATACAATGTGATAATCTTCTGAGCTATATAATATTTGTGGAGCATTTGTTTTCCTATTGGGAATTGAAAAGATATTTTTTACATCTTTTTGTGCCGATGATATATGATATAGACGAAAAGAATATTCAGAAAAAAAGGATAAAGAATTCATGCAGGCATAAAGGAGGTTGCTATGAAAGAACTCATTGAATTGATGGCCAAATCATTAGTGGACAATCCGGACAAGGTACTGGTTTCCCAATTAGACGGGGAACAGACTTCGATCATAGAATTAAAGGTGGCTCAGGAAGATTTGGGCAAAATTATTGGAAAACAGGGAAGGAATGTTCAGGCTATCAGAGTCATTCTCGGTGCTGCTGGGATGAAGCTGAAAAAGAGATTTATTCTGGAGTTAATCGAAAAAGGGTAATTTTAGATTCCTACAATTTTTCGATAATGGAATCCATAAATAGAAAATGTTATTGCTAAACCGAAAAAGCGGGGACGTCTTACCAATGTCCAGGAAATAAGTTTCCAGTAATGAAATCTTTCTTTTCCTTTTATCCCTAAAAACCAGATAGATTTAAAGAATGCTTTAAAGTTACAAAATTTGAAATTGATTTTTTTCTTTACGGATTTAGGTTTATATCCCCTTAAGAATGTTATCACCCGTTTATAATAATGTTTTGGTGAATAGATCGTATTAAGGATTTTCTTATAACCATTCATGAGTGTTTCAATATTCATTTTGGGGATGAAGTTGATCGAAAAGTCCGTATTATCACCGGATAGATCATTCAGCAATCTCTCTTCTTTTTTCAAACGGTGATAAAGCCTTGTGCCACGAGGAGCATTCAACAATCCAACCATGGCAGTAACAATTCCGCTCTTTTGAATAAAACTTATCTGTCTTTCAAAAATTGAAGGGGGATCATTATCAAAACCTACAATGAATCCTCCCTGAACTTCAAGACCATTGCTCTGGATTTTTTTAACACAGGCGATCATGTCACGATTCTTATTCAGATATTTATTGCATTCTGTAAGGCTCTCCTCATTTGGAGTTTCAATTCCAACAAAAACCTTTTTGAACCTAGCCTTTACCATTAATTGCATCAGTTCCTCGTCATCGGAAATATTTATAGATGCTTCAGCTAAAAAAGAAAAAGGATATTTTTTCTGTTTCATCCAATCGATTAAAAACGGCAGGAGTTCCGTTTTCAATTTTTTCCTGTTACCTATGAAATTATCATCAACAAAAAATACCGAACTTCTCCAGCCCTGTGAGTATAAAACTTCCAGTTCTTCTAAAATCTGGTCTTTGCTTTTAGTTCGTGGTTTGTGTCCATTGAGAACGACGATATCACAGAATTCGCAATTAAAAGGACATCCCCTGGAGTACTGAATGCACATTGAAACATATTTTTTCATGTTAATAAGCTCCCACTGTGGAGGAGGAGTCTTTTTTAGATCAGGCCATTCTTTAGAGGTATAAATGTGTTTGGCACATCCCTTTTTTAAATCATCCAGAAAAGAGGAAAGCGTACTCTCAGCCTCATAAAGAACAAGGTGGTCTATATCCTCAAATTCATCATATTCTGTGGTAAAAAGAGGGCCGCCTGCAACCATTTTAATTCCCAATTTTTTACATCTTTTTATGACTTCCTGTACTGACTTTTTCTGAACGACCATAGCGCTGATAAATACATAGTCAGCCCACTCAAGGTCATCCGCTGTTAAGACAGAAACATTCATATCGATAAGCTTTTTCTCCCATTCTTCGGGAAGCATTGCAGCCACAGTTAATAAACCAAGCGGCGGGAAAGATGCTTTTTTTGAGACGAATTTAAGAGCATACTTAAAACTCCAAAATGTATCTGGATATTTCGGGTAAACCAAAAGTATTTTCATGTCTGAGCTCCTAAGTCATTCTTTATAGAGTTGTTGTGTAAGAAACTCGCAACTTCTCAATAAGTGTGGGTAGTAGCTATGGATTCCCGCCTCCGCGGGAATGACCATTGAGTGTAACTGTCTGTCATTCCTGCACCTGCTTTCGCAGGTGTAAGCTTGTGCCCGCGCAGGCGGGTACTTGTGCCCACGCAGGCGGGTAGCAGGAATCCAGTGATTCGTCACAAATATAGTCTACCCCCAATTATTGAGAACTTACAGAAACTCATTTTATGATATTGGCTTTTTTAGTTGGATTATCATTGTATGGAAAACCAAGTTAATTAGAATACATGGTTTTTCCATAAATGCCAACTCTTTGTTCAATCATCGCTAAAAGATTACTCAAATTTTTCACAATTTCTGTGAATAAATCTGTTGAAAAAGGGCCAGGTTATTTTTTAATGAATTGATCTTATTATGGTTCCAGTATATTGAACAATTTCTGGGCACATTTTGGATAGATGAATTGCCGGCTGATGTCAGCAAAAGGAGGATTTCAGGTGGGGGACCTGCACTGTTTTCACAGTGTACTGAATAATAATGAAATCAAAGATAAAAAATTTGGATAAAGAAAAGTGAAGCATACATTGCAATCTAGACAGTTTTAAAAGATAAATTGAATGCTAGATTTCAGCCCTTTATAATAGGCGTGAAAAAAAGAGGAGAGGAAAAACAAAGGAGAAAAGGATCATTATTCCAGAATTCCAAAGAAAGCATTGTTTTTATTGGTTTATTATATAGAAGAGAAAAGGCCTCGCATGATTGAGGTCAGGTGTGGGGAAGGGAGGTGAATGGGAGTGAACCACTGGATGAAATGACGAAAATTCCAATTTTTGAGCATCAAAACCGGGGAGATTATAAACTTTTAAAAGCCGGGCTGGCAAGACCATGGAGAAAATAGAAAGTGAAATCTGAAGATTGAATGAAGGAAATTGAAAAATGTCCCCAATTTTTCAGATTAGAATAGACAAATATTTTTAATTGGATTATACCCGTTGGATTAAAATGATTAGGGTTTTTTCTTAAAGCGGTGGATTGGAGAGTATGACCTATGTATAAAGATGTTATTACTGGCAGTATTGTTGTTATTGCCTCTTTTTTCCTTTACATAAATTATAAAGGTGCCTCGAAAACTGGCAAAATCGGTGCTTTTTTTACGCTTGGTCAGACAATTTTTCTCATTTTTATTGGGCTTGCAGGATTTATTGTAGTGCTCATAGATCCCTCGCGGCTTCAAAACCTAACACCCTACCTTCCTCATGGTTGGTCAAAAATACTCATCACGATGGGTTTTACGTACGTCGCTTTTGAAGGGTTTGAAGTTATTGCCCAAACCGGTGATGAAGCCATTGATCCAAAACGCAATCTCCCGAAAGCAATGTTATATTCTGTTCTCATTGTGACTTTGATTTATGTCGCAGTTGCTTTTGCTTCTATCGTCTCAGTAAAGGCGGGAACTCCTGGAGTTGTGGGTTCTCCCTGGGAATGGATTGGATCTTTTAAGGAGAGAGGGTTTGGTGAATCAATCTCTCGCCTTATGCCATTTGGCAATTTTCTTCTGACATTGGCGGTCATATTTGCGTCTATTTCTGCTTTAAACGCCACAATATATTCGGCAACAAGAGCATCATACGCGCTTGGTCGTGATCGAATGCTGCCAAAGTTCTTTGCAAAAATTTCCCGGAAAAATAAGACTCCCTGGATAGCATTGATGTTCACAGGATTTATTGTCATAAGTGTGGCCATACTGCTTCCGACAATGGATGTAGCCTCCAGCGCAAGTATTATGTTCCTTTTTCTCTTTTTTCTTGTAAATATAAGTGTGATTAAAATACGTCTAAACATGGGTGATGAATTGTCCTACGGCTTCATCATGCCATTTTTTCCCTGGCTGCCACTTCTTTGCCATTATTTGTCAGGGTGTACTTGCCGTATGGCTGGTGAAGATGAGCCCGATAGCCTGGATTATAGCCCCTGTCTGGATAATCTTAGGAATAGGGATATATTATTTCTACTCGAAATCCCGCACGATAACCACCGAGGATAAAATTTATGTGATTGAAGAAGAAGAGATAGCTCCTGAGAATGAACAGTACAGTATAATGGTTGCCGTGGCAAATCCCGATAACGCTCTTGAGATGGTACGCACCACTTATTTAATCAGCGAGGCTAAAAATGCCAAGGTTAATCTTCTTCATATGGTTCCTGTTCCTGAACAAGTTCCTTTAACCGATGCAGAGAAGTTCATGATGGAAGGGAAAGAAGGAATCGTTGAGGCCATGCTTAGTCTCCTCAAATTTACTATCACTACAACCATACGATATTGCCGGAATATTGCCCGGGGCATTATAAGTGCAGTGAAAGAAAAGAAAATTGATATGCTTATTATGGGATGGCACTGTCAGCCCAGAAGCCGCCTCTTCAGACTGGGCAGCACTGTGGATGCCATCATTGAAAGAGCACCATGTAATGTCGTTATTCTAAAGGGCATTTAAAATCGCAAATTCGAACGTATACTCGTGCCTTTAGGAAAAGGCCCTAATACTGCTTTAGCTCTTGAAATTGCAAGTATTCTGGCAGAAAAATATGATGCTGAAATAGTCTCTTTTATAGTGAATGACAAAAATGTGAAAATTGATTCAGCTAAAGTTCTTGAGGCCCTGAGCGACAGTCCTCATATAAATCATAAGCGGATAAAGACGAAATCTGTGGATTCTCAAAAAACTGCTGAAGCCATTCTAGAGGAAACAAAGAAGTACGATTTAGTGGTTCTTGGTGCGACACGAGACCCATTGATTCGCCAGATGACGAGAGATTCTATTTCCGATGCTGTGGCCCGAAAATGCAAGAAACCCTTGATTATCGTAAAAGCATCGGGCCGTATAGGCTCCTTGATCAAACGATGGCTGTGAGCAAGTCATAACTGACTTAACGATTCTTCTTATCTCGCCTGACTTGCTTTAATGAGCAAGGGTGCCCGCTGCAGCTCGTGTAGATCCATTCCCATTACAACTCGTGTTTATAAGAGTTATGGCTCCCACTAAAAAAGTGTATATAACCATCACTGTACATAATATTTTATTCTTCTATATTATTGTTTT
>JAGLWV010000199.1 GCA_023133225.1 Candidatus Aminicenantota bacterium
ATCTTAAACATCCACTCGCCATTACTGTTTGCGGTTACCGCCCACCTCATGCTATGCCAGCTAACGCTTATCATAACCTCCTCGCCCGGCTCTGCCCAACCCCAGATAGAGACCTTTTGACCCCGCTGCAGAACCATATTATCACTTATTACCGCAGCTACCCTAACGTCAGCCAAAGCAACGCCTGCGTTTAGAAGCAGTAGAACCCAACAAACGATTAACACAGTTATCTCACTAAAACGGATTCTTTTACAATTCATCTTTTGACTCCTTATGCATGAAAAATGGAACGCACAAAAACTGTTTCGCAGCAGTCTGGCCGCTGAGTATAATAAATATTTAACAATAAAAATTCAACAGATGTTTTATTATAAAAAAGATAGCGCGGCCAGTCCCCTAGCTAAACAGTCCCCTAGCTAAATAACCATCCCCTTTCTGAATGCCAAATGTTGAGATGCGACCCCTTCCTATGATATACAAGCCTTATCATATCACCAATAGGAGCTAAACATGAATATTCAAAAACGTCTTTTCATTTCCTTTTTTATTTTTGGAATGATCCTGGCTTTTTCTGTCCAGGCTTCCAGCGCTTCGACAAACGGCTATTACCGATTCCCCACTCTCAGAGGAAATACACTGGTTTTTGCTGCCGAAGGGGATCTCTGGATTGTGGATAGCCAGGGAGGTATGGCCCGTCGTCTGACAACACATGCCGGAGAGGAGACAAATCCGGTGATTTCACCTGATGGGAAAATTCTTGCCTTTTCGGCATCATACGAAGGGCCAACTGAGCTCTACACCATGCCGCTCCACGGAGGGCTGCCCACCCGCCTGACCTATGAGGCCGAATCTTCTACGGCTATAGGATTTACTCCGGATGGACAACTCATGTACACAACCCGTGCATATTCCACAATACCCGATCCTCAGCTCATCCAAATCAACCTTAAAACAGAAAAAAGATTCTTCATCCCCCTACATCAAGCCAGCGACGGCTCCTATGACAAAACAATGAAAACCCTCTATTTTGCAAGGCCTGGTTTTCACAACAACAATACCGCACGTTATCAGGGAGGGACGGCACGAAATATCTGGAAATTTACTTCCGGTAAAGAGGAAGCCCAAAATCTCACGGCCGATTTTCCCGGAGAAAATTTTGCGCCCATGTGGTGGAACGGCCGGCTCTACTACGGCTGTGACCGCAGCGGATCCTGGAATATCTGGTCCATGAATCCGGAAGGGAAAAACCTCAAACAGCACACTTTTCATGTCGGCTGGGATGTCCGGTCACCTGCACTCGATGATGGAAAGATTGTCTATCAATTGGGTGCGGATATCCGGATGATGGAAGTCAGAAATAATGACGACCGGATCATTCCTATCACACTGGCTTCGGATTTTGACCAACTGCGTGAAAACTGGGTGGAAAATCCTATGAATTACCTGACATCCGTCCATGTTCATCCTGAGGGAAAAAGTGTTGTCCTGACATCCCGGGGCCGCGTGTTTGTTGCACCGGTAGGAAAGGGGCGCCTGGTACGTGCCTCATACAAGGAAGGCGTCCGGTACCGGGACGCAGTTTTTATGCCGGATGGAAAAACTCTTCTGGCTGTTTCCGACGAAAGCGGTGAACTCGAATTTATCACTGTTCCCGCAAACGGTGTGGGCAGTGAAAAAGAATTGACTAGAAACAGCACCACCCTGCGCTTCCAGGGATATCCCTCACCTGACGGAAAATGGTTCGCTTTTAGCGACAAGAACAACGACCTCTGGATCGTCAACACAAAAAACGGAAAAGAGCGCAAAGTCTCTTTTAACCGTGAGGGCATCCGGGATATTTCCTGGTCTCCCGACAGCAAGTGGCTTGCCTACTCGCAGGCGGCCCTCAATAGCTTTCAACAGATCCACCTCTTCAATCTCGAATCCGGAAATCAAGTACCCCTGACAACCGACCGGACCAACAGCATAAATCCCTCATGGAGCCCGGACGGGAAATTCATCTATTTCCTTTCCGACAGGAATCTCCGCTCGGTGGTGAGAAGCCCCTGGGGTACACGCCAGCCCGAACCTTATTTCGACAGACCTCAGAAAATTTTTGCACTCTCTCTGCAAAAGGGTGTTTCATCACCATTTAAACCGGCAGACGAACTGGTCAAAACTACTGAATCCCAAGAGAAGCCCAAAGGAGCAAAAAAAGGTGTTCCAGACATCATGATCGATCTGAAAGGAATCCAAAAACGCATCCGTGAAGTTCCTGTTACACCGGGCAACTACGGCAGCCTGAATGTCAATGACAAGGCTCTCTTCTGGGTCGAAAGAGGCGCAGGATATGGTTCTCCATCCCAACTCAAGGCTATCCCCATCGGGAATAAAGATCCCCAGGTGGTCACCCTCACTGAATGGATCCGGAGATTTGAATTCTCGGCCGATAAAAAGAAAATATTATTCCAGAAAGGAAGTTCCCTCTATGTGGTTGACGCCGCACCCCGAAAAATTTCTAACCTCAGAAAGGGAGAAGTCGATCTCAGAAGCTGGAGTTTTTCCATCGATGTTCGGGAGGATTTCAAACAGTTGTTTATCGACGCCTGGCGCCTGGAACGGGACTATTTCTATGATCCGGGAATGCACGGCCTTGACTGGGAAGCAGTTCGGGATAAATATCTCCCTCTTGTAAAAAGGATCACAACACGCTTGGAGCTGAATGACCTCATCGGGATGGTTGTCGGTGAGCTTTCGGCCCTGCATGTCAGCGTTCGGGGAGGCGATCTCCGGCGGGGCACAGATCAGATCCGCGTGGCTACCCTCGGGGCGCGGCTTGAGCGTGACGATACAGCCGGAGGCTATAAAATCGACCACATCTACTTATCCGATCCCGACTATCCCGCAGAACTCTCTCCTTTGGCCGACCCCGACCTAGATGTCAAGGAAGGGGATATTATCGTCAGTATCAACGGCCGCAGCACTCTGTCGGTCAAACATCCCAATGCTCTGCTCCGGAATCAGGCAGGGCGCCAGGTCCTTGTCGAAATCAAATCTGGATCCACCGGAAAGACGAGGCCTGTTATTGTTGTCCCCATCGGCAATGAATCCGGTCTCAGATACAGTGACTGGGAGTACACCCGACGCCTCAAAGTCGAAAAGGACAGCGGCGGAGACATCGGCTATGTCCATCTCCGGGCCATGGGAGGCGGCAATATCACAGAATGGTATCGTAATTTTTACCCGGTGTTTAATCGCAAAGGCCTGATCATCGACGTGCGGCACAACCGTGGCGGCAACATCGACAGTTTCATTCTGGCAAAACTGATCCGCAAAGCCTGGTTCTACTGGAAAAACCGTGTGGGCCAGCCCACTTGGAACATGCAGTACGCATTCAGAGGACATGTCGTCGTACTCTGCGACGAAAACACAGCCTCGGACGGAGAGGCATTTGCAGAAGGATTTCGGAGACTGGGGCTTGGGAAGGTTATCGGCACTCGAACTTGGGGAGGCGAGATCTGGCTCTCAAGCAATAACCGTCTCACCGACCGGGGATTGGCCAGAGCCCCTCAAACAGGTGTCTACGGGCCGGAAAGGGTATGGCTGATAGAAGGTCACGGCGTGGATCCCGACATTGTTGTCGACAATCTGCCGTATGCCACCTTCAAAGGACAGGATGCTCAAGTCGATGCGGCCATCGCCTTTCTTAAAGAACAGATCAAGAATCACCCCGTTGATGTTCCTGCCCCACCGCCCTATCCGGACAAATCGTTTAAACTGAAAAAGAAATAGACTGGAGAGTTTTTCCCGCTGGAAGTCTTTTAATATTTTTTAAAGATGAGCTGCTGTAGCGCTAAGGAAAGAGTTAATCTATTTCCAAACTGGTTTATTCTGAATTCTTCTCTTTCAAAGCGGATTCCAAATCTGATCAAGAAAG
>JAGLWV010000002.1 GCA_023133225.1 Candidatus Aminicenantota bacterium
GAATTATTCATAAAAACTGCCGATCTTTATATTTAATAGTGAATTGAGATCATGCTTTCAGAAAGCGGGAAAGGGAGCTGAAGCTTCCCAGGAGACCGACTATTATGCTCCCTGCGATGAGCAAAAAGGTTTGGGAGAGCGTCAGGTAGCGAAAATTAATGATCTCACTCAGGACTCCCAGAGAGGTTCCCAGGTAGAGAGGGAAGAGCTTTACCAGGAGAAAGAGCAGCAAGAGCGAGAACAGTCCTCCTATTATTCCAAGAGTCACTCCTTCTATAAGAAATGGTACTCTGATAAAAGTATTTGTTGCTCCTGACATGCGCAGGATTTCGATTTCTGTTTTGCGGGAAAAAACGTTGAGCCTGATCACATTGGAAATGATAAAAAAGGAGGCCAGAATCAATATCCCTCCAAAGAAAAATCCTACTGCTCTGGCCAATCTGCTGAAAGACTGCATTTTATCAACCCAGTCCCTGTTGAACTGAACGTCATCAATTCCTTTCACACTCCTCATTTCCTCAATAAAATCTTCAGTCTTTGTTGAAGAGAGAGTGTCTTCTTTGAGGGATGTTTCGAAGGAAGCTGGAAAAGGATTGATGTTTAAATTTTCGATGATTTGGACAAGTTCGGGAAAATTATTCCGGAATTTATTCAAAGCCTGCTCCGAGCTGATAAACTGAACATTTTTTAGCAAGACCGATTTTTCCAGTCGTTCTTCAATGAGGCTTCTCTGTTTTTCAGGCAGATTCTTCTCGAGAAAAAAAACAATCACCATCTCTTCGGAGAGCTGCTTTGCTGTATAATGGAGATTATTGGAGAGAGCGAGGAATGTTCCAATCGTGAGAAAAGACAGGCAGATGATGGTTGCTGAGAAAATATTGCGTACTCTGAACTGCCAGAGATTGTTGATCGTCTCTTTCAGTAAGTATTTGAGTTTTTGCATGATCAAAGAATTTCTTTTCGGATCAATTTTCCCTTAAAGAGAAATAGAATTTTTTCTCCAAAATGGCGTATCAATTCCCGGTCGTGAGTGCATATGATAACAGTAGCTCCTTTTTTGTTTATTTCTCTGAATAGGCTCATGATTTCAAAGGCAAGTTCTGGGTCGAGGTTGCCTGTTGGCTCGTCAGCCAGAAGGATTTTAGGATTATTCACCACCGCCCTGGCGATAGCCACCCTTTGCTGCTCACCATAGGATAATTGAGAAGGGTATTCCCACATTTTATGATGAAGATTGACCATCCTTAGAGCGATGAATACTCTTCTTCTGATTTCTCTATGGGGAACTCCCAGAACCTGGAGGACAACCGCCACATTCTCGAATACTCTTTTGTGGAAAAGAAGGCGGAAATCTTGAAAAACAATTCCCATGGTTCTTCTTAATTTATAGATTTTGTGATCGGGAATACGAAATATATTTCTTCCGTCAACGACGATTTGGCCTTGTGTAGGAAGGAGTTCTCTGAAAATTATTCTGAGAAGGGTGGTTTTTCCTGAACCGCTTGGTCCTGTAACAAAATAGAAATCTCCTTTCTTCACATCAAGAGTGATATCAGAAAGAGCCCACTTGGGAGGCTGATATTGATGCCATATATGATAGAGTTCTATCATTTTCGGTGTGGGTTATAGGCTGAAAAGATACATGAACCAGCCGAAGAGGAGAGATCCCAATACCATGATAGCAAAGAGGGAAACAGCATACTTTCCCTGGCTCTTTCTGTCATCTCTTCTGATAAGGGCTAAAACAATACAGACAAACACGGCATAAAGAACCATGGAGAAAAGATGGCTCTTCATGATCATTTCTTTTTTCCTCTGGCAATATCAAAAGCATCTAGAGCGACAAGATAATTCAGGAGACCTGCGCCGGCTATGTAGGCTGTTCCGAACTCAAAAGTTACCCTTTCTAAATTTCCCGATCCGAAAGAGAAAATCTTAGAAAAGAAGTAGAGAAGACCGTAGCCCAGATCTGAAAAAAAAGCAAGAATGGTCAGGGGATTTTCTGTCTGGAAAGAGTAAATTTTTCCGCCCATGAGTAACCCAAGAGCTGCCATGGAAGTGATGCAGGCGAAAAAAATCCCGGCTCTCCAGTATTTTTTAAGGAAAACATGACCTAAACCGGGAAAAAGCCATCCCAGCGCTAAAAAGCTGATGTCCTTTGTCTTGATCTCCATTTGTTTTGATTGACAATGATAAAAGAAAAGAATATCCAAATCAAGGAGAAAAAAGGGGACAAGGAGAAAAAAGGGGACAGGCTACTTTTTTATTAAAAAGTTGCCTGTCCCCTTTTTTGTTTTTTGCCTGTCCCCTCTTTTTGTGAGCCCAAGGCTCATTACGGAAATATCCCTCTGTAGCGGTAGACTTCTGCTATTCTTTCTATCGCAATGAGATAAGCAGCACAGCGGAAGGGAACTTTTCTCCTGGTAGCCACATCCCAGACCTGTTTAAAGGATTTAACCATTTTCTTCTCAAGCTCTGTATTAACCTGTTCCTCCTCCCAGAAAAGCCCGCTGAGAGCTTGTACCCACTCCAGGTGGCTGACCACAACTCCTCCGGCATTGGCCAGTATATCAGGGATGACGGGAATTCTCCTTTTTTCCAGGATTTCATCGGCTTCAGGTGTGGTTGGCCCATTAGCGCCCTCGAAGATAACTTTTGCCTTGATCTTATGAGCATTTTTGCGGTGAATCTGATTTTCCAGAGCGGCAGGTATAAGAACATCAACATCCTGGAAGAGAAGTTCTTCCCTGTCAATTTGTTTTCCTGGATGCTTGATGATACATGCATGCTTTTCAACGCATTCTATAAGTCCAGAAATATCGAGGCCATCCGGGTTAATAAGCGCACCTGATACATCGGATGCAGCCACAATTTTTGCACCCATCCGGGAGAGGAAAAGAGCGGCGTAGCCTCCCACGTTGCCAAATCCCTGGACAGCTATTTTGGCCCCTTTGAGACTTTTCCTTTTGGCTTTGAAAAATTCTCTGGTGATGATAGCGACTCCTCTTCCAGTGGCCTCCTTTCTTCCTTTGGATCCACCCAGGACTTCGGGTTTTCCAGTGACAATGCTCGGCTCGGTATAGCCCTTCATCATGGAGAACGTATCCATGATCCAGGCCATGGTTTTTGAAGTTGTGTAAACATCGGGGGCAGGAATATCAATGTGGGGACCAAGGATGGGCATGATCTCGCTCGTATATCTTCTGGTCATCCTTTCGAGTTCGCCTTCGGAAAGCTTTCTCGGGTCGCAGATGACTCCTCCTTTGGCGCCTCCGTAAGGGAGGTCAAGAAGTGCACATTTCCATGTCATCCAGGCAGCTAAAGCCACTATCTCATCCTCTGTGACTTCGGGATGATAGCGAACTCCTCCTTTTGTTGGACCCTTGGAATTGTTATACTGACAGCGAAAGCCTGTAAAGACTTTTGTTTTTCCGTTATCCATTTTTATAGGGATAGAAACTTTCAACACCCGCATGGGTTTTTCCAGAATTTTCAAAAGATTAGGATCAAGCTTGATCTCAATAGCTGCCTTGAAAAGTTGTTTCTGTGCCTTCCTGGCTAATGAGTCCTTAATCATTTCTTCCTCCAAGGAAAGAGACAGGCTCGTTTTTTATTTTACTTATTTCCAATTGTTTTACGAGCGAGTATTCGTTTGACATAAGAGAGAGTTTCATTATAATTATATTTTGCTCTCAATTGCAATTTTAGCAATAGCCTGGATTATTAACGAGTCGAGATTGTCAGATATAGATACACAGGAGGAAAGATGGGCTTAAATGCTTTTAAAGAAATTATAGAGTTTGCAATCCGGAACGAAGAAAAAGCCATTCATTCCTATGGAAGCCTTGCTGAAATTGCCAGGACACCGGGTCTTAAGAAATTGTTGCTTGAGCTCCAGGAGGAAGAGAAAAATCACAAGAAGCTTCTTCAGGAAATAACAGAAGAAAAAATTGAGTCTTTAGAGATTGAGGAGGTAACCAATTTAAAAATCAGTGATTATTTAGTAGAGGAACCGCCTGGCTCTGATATGAGCTTTCAGGACATTCTTATTCTTGCTGCAAAGAAAGAACAAAAAGCTGTGGAGCTTTATTCCGATATGGAGAGAAAGGTCGAAAATAAGGAACTGAAAAGGTTGTTTGAATTTCTTATCCAGCAGGAAAAATCGCATAAGCTGAAACTGGAAGAGGAATACGAAAAACATGTGCTTGAAGAGGACTGATTCTTTCCAAAAAAATACTTAGCTTCTTGAATACAATTAATGAAGTGTCGCTCACCATCTAAGAAGTCAGAAATAACGCTTCATTATAAGGAGAATGACTATGGAGAAATGGGAATGCACTGCATGTGGTTATATCTACGATCCTGAATTAGGAGACCCTGAGAAGGGGATAAAACCGGGAACTCCTTTTGAGGATCTTCCTGATGATTGGGTTTGCCCTCAGTGTGGTGTAGGCAAGGAATTATTTCAAAAAATGATTTAGCCTTATAGCCAAATAATGAGAGTTTTAATCATCGGAAACGGTTTGTCCGGAACTGTTGCAGCGAAAACGATGCGGGAGCTGGACCAAAAAATTGAAATAGATATCTTTGCAGAGGAAAAGTATCATTACTATCCTCGTCCGAATCTTATCGAATTTCTAGCCGGAAGCATACCTCTTGAAAAGTTATTCGCTTTTCCTGAAGAATGGTACAATGAAATGGGGATAAACGTTCATCTGGATAGGCCAGTGAAAAGAATTCTGCCTGATTCTGAAGAGATCGAAGTCGAAGGGGGAGAGAAGGAAAAATATGATTACTTACTCCTTGCAAACGGCGGCTATCCCCTTATTCCTCCCTTCAAGGGAAAGGAAAAGCGTGGGGTGTTTACATTTAGAACCCTGAATGATACTAATGAAATCCTCGAATACGTTAAAGAACACCGGAGAGTAGCTGTGATAGGAGGAGGGCTCTTAGGTTTGGAAACAGCACGGGCGATGAAATCCAGAGGGGCAGATGTGGAGGTTATGGAATTTTTCGAGCATCTGCTGCCCCGCCAGCTCGATGTCCAGGGTGCGTCTCTTCTCAAGGAACAAATCGAAAAGCTAGGAATAAGAGTCCATCTTGGCTTAGCTACCGAGGAAATTCTCGGCGGGGATGAGGTGAGAGGTTTAAAGTTTAAAGGAGGAGAAGAGATCGAGACGGATATAGCGTTGGTTGCTGCCGGTGTGAGGGCGAATATCCAAATAGCAAAGGAAGCCGGACTCGAGACTGACCGCGGGCTTGTAGTCAATGACCTCCTTCAGTCGAGCGATCCAAAAATATTTGCTGCAGGTGATGTTCTCCAGCACCGGGGCATTGTCTACGGAATTATCCCTGCCTCCTTCAATCAGGCTCGAATCGCAGCCTATAATATTTTGGGCCAGAAGAAAGCCTATGAAGGAACAGTCTTTTCCAACACCCTGAAAGTTGTAGGCATTGATGTTGCCTCCATCGGGCTTGTTCATCCTGAAGAAGATGGCTTTGAGGAAATCCGAAAGGAGAAAAAGAAAGAAGGAGTGTACAAAAAGCTGGTTACCCAGAATGGCATAATTGTCGGAGCGATCTGGATGGGTACAAAAGAAGGATTAAATGAAGTCAACCGTTTAATATCATATAAAATAAACGTGGAGAGGTGGAAAAATTCTCTCCTGGAAGATGACTTTGATTTTTCAGTAATATGAAAACCAGAATATTTGTTTTGATTATCGTTTTTTCTTTCCTGTGGAGGCCTGTCAAGGGTGAAACAAATGGATATTTTTCCATCGGGTACACAAAGGGACAGAAACAGGCCGATGTTTTTAAAGGGAGTTTCCTGAATCCACAGTTAGGGCTCATCTTTTCGGGAGACGTCACCGCAAAGATTGATTATGTTTCTGAGATCAGGTTTAAGAGAGAGGACAGCATTGAGTTAGAACAGGCTTTGGTAAGATTCAAGTCTTCCGATACCTTCAATCTCAGTTTGGGCCTTTTTCTTGTTCCTTTTGGACGATACAATCAATCATCTCGCCCTCATCAAACACAATTAATAAATTTTCCACTGCATGTGGAGAAAATGTTTCCTTCAAGCTGGAGAGATATGGGGCTTCTGGTAGAGGGAGAATTCAGCGGTTTCTTTTACTCAGCCTATTTAGGAAATGGTCTTGCCGAAGCAGAAGATTTAAGCGGCGCTCAGCAGTTCAGGGATAACAATACAGATAAAGGAAAAGGCGGGAGAGTGGGTTTGACGCTCAGCCGGGGATTTGATGTGGCTTATTCCTACTACAGAGGCAAATATGATGAAGAAGACACGAGAGATCTTGTTCTTCAGGGAGTGGATATTATCTGGCAAAATCAAGATTTTCAAATTCTTTATGAGTATTCAAAAGCCCATCTGGATAATCCTGATGGTTTTGAGCCCGGGAAGGCCGAAGGCTACTTTATTCAGCTCTCTCTCAAAGGAAGCCGGCTTCAACCCGTTGCGAGCTATCAGCGGATAAAATACCAGGACCCTTTTCACGGAGAGGGCATATCTGAGGAGAGAAGCCGCTGGACAGTCGGCCTGGTACTTGCTGCCGCCGAGAATTTATTCCTGAGTTTCGAATATGATTTTAACAGCGAAAAGAAGACAAAACTCAAAGATAACTCTTTTTTAGCGCAGGTCGTCTTGAGTTTTTAGCCTTGTCCAAAAGCTCGGCATCTGATAGAATGCGCTGTCAATAAGATTTCATCCTGAGTTTAAATAAACAACTGATGTCCTGAAGGTGTTCTATGGCTAATTTACTCATTGTCGGTACCCAATGGGGAGATGAAGGCAAGGGTAAAATTGTTGACTTCCTTGCTTCCTCTTTTGATGTGGTGGCTCGTTATCAAGGCGGCCATAATGCCGGGCATACGGTCTATGTGAAGGGGAAAAAAATCATTCTCCATCTCATTCCTTCGGGTATACTCCATTTTGATAAGCTTTGTATTATTGGAAATGGAGTCGTGCTGGATCCCAAGGCCTTTCTGGATGAAGTTGAAGAGATAAGAAAATCAGGCATTGAATTTAGCGATAACATTGTTATAAGCAAGAACACTCATCTCATTCTTCCCTATCATACTGTTATAGAAGAGATCGATGAGGAGAGAAGGGGGGCGAGAAAAATCGGAACCACGTGCCGGGGTATCGGTCCCGCTTATGAAGATAAGATGGCCCGGCGGGGGATTAGAGCCGGTGATCTTCTGAATGTAGCGGTCCTCAAAGAAAAGATCGAAGAAAACCTGGAAGAAAAAAAGGCGCTTTTTTCTCACTATCATAAATCTTTCCCGGATGCCGGGAAAATATTTGAAGAATATACCTTATATGCGGCCAGGCTAAAAAAATATGTGAAAGATGTCTCTCTTCTTCTGGATGAGAAAATGAAAGAGGGAAAATCCATTCTTTTTGAGGGAGCTCAGGGTACCCTTCTGGATATTGACCACGGAACGTATCCTTATGTCACGTCATCCAGCTCGACTGCCGGAGGAGTGTGCACAGGGCTGGGCATTCCTCCAAATAAGATCAATTCTGTCCTGGGAGTGTCAAAGGCTTACACAACCCGTGTGGGAGAAGGCTCTTTTCCCACGGAGATTTTTGATGAGAAGGGGAAATTGCTTCTTGAGAGGGGCAATGAGTACGGATCGACTACGGGCCGTCCCCGAAGATGCGGGTGGTTCGATGCCGTTGCGGTCTCTTATTCCTGTCGTGTAAACGGAATAAATAATATTGCCCTGACCAAGCCTGACGTTCTGGATGAATTTGAAAAGATTCAAATATGTGTGGGATACAAGTATAAAGGAGAACGGCTCAGGAGCTTTCCCACAGAAAGCTGGATTTTGGAAAAAGTGGTTCCTCAATATAAAGAAGTTCGGGGCTGGAAGACATCAGTCGGGAAAATGAATGATCCATCTTCCCTTCCTCAAGCCTTTAAAGATTACATCAAACTTATCGAGGATTCTATCCAGGCCAGAGTTGCTATTGTATCTACTGGAGTGGAAAGAAGGGATACAGTTTTAATAAAAGAACTGGAAGAATTAGCCGGGATTATTCACGAGTAGAAAGATAGGGACGTTTCTCAAAGTACCACTCTTTGAATATGATTTCGCAAAGGGTGGTACTTTAGGGAACGTCCCTTTTCAATGAAATTAATAAAGGCTTTACCCATGAACAAAAAGCTCTTGCATTGGGTGGAAATAGACAGTTCGGCACTCATTCACAATATCCATCAATTTCGCAGGTTGATCGGGAGGAAGAGAAAGCTCCTGGCGACGGTGAAAGCGAATGCCTATGGTCATGGAATTCTTGATGTTTCAAAAATTGCTTTAAGAGCAGGGACAGATTGGCTGGGTGTGCATTCTCTGGAAGAAGGACTTATGCTACGCAAAGAAGGATTGAGCTGTCCGATACTGGTTATTGGCTATGTTGCCCTTGAGGATTTAAGAGAAGCCGTTCTCCAGGACTTAAGATTAACAGTCTATAATTTTGAGACCATCGACCGGTTAGCCCAGATCTGCCTTGAGCTTCGAAAAAAGGTCTCCCTTCATGTGAAGATTGAAACGGGAACTTACCGCCAGGGAATCAGGGAGGAAAATGTTCTTTCCTTTATAAAGAAAGTGCAGGAGTCTTCCGAATTGGTCATCGAGGGCATTTTTTCGCATTTTGCCAATATCGAAGATACCACTGACCATCCCTATGCTCGATTCCAGTTGGAGAATTTTAAAAGGATTGTCCAGAGTTTAGAAGAGAATAAGATAAATGTTCCTGTCAAGCATACAGCCTGTACTGCTGCGGCTATCCTTTTTCCTGAGACTTATTATGATATGGTTCGAGTTGGAATAGGCATGTATGGCCTCTGGCCATCGAAGGAGACATATCTTTCTTGCCTTCTTCAACAGCGAGAGCCCCTTCACCTCAGGCCAGTCCTTTCCTGGAAAGCAAGAATTGCCCAGATAAAAAAAGTTCCCCAGGGGGCATTTATCGGATATGGCTGCACGTATAGAACGACCCGAGAGACTGTATTGGCGGTCCTTCCAATCGGCTATTATGATGGCTATGATCGGAGTTTATCCAATTCATCTTATGTTCTGGTCAAGGGAAAACGTGCTCCGCTCAGGGGAAGGATTGCCATGGATTTTATCATGGTGGATATCACCGATATTCCAGGAGTGGAGTTGGAGGATGAGGTTGTGCTCATAGGGCAGGATGGGGATGAGGTTATTACGGCAGATAGCCTGGCCTCGTTAGTGGGAACGATCAATTACGAAATCGTTACCCGTATTAATCCTCGGATTCCCAGGATTGTCATTTAATGATACAAAATCGATAGGAAATATTGACATTATGCTCCTCTCATGTTAAATTTATTTTGTGATGCCGGGAAGAGAAAAAACGAAAATAACAGATATATCCGTGATGATTGCAGGGATTGCTGGTGATGGAGTCTTGTTTACAGGAAATGTCCTGGCGAAAATTCTGAAAAGACAGGGATGGGAGATATCGACTTACAGGGATTTTCCATCAAACATAAGAGGCGAGCCTACCAATTACACGATAAGAGCAAGATTAGGAGAAGTTTACGGGCGTGCAGATGATATTGATGTTTTCATGGCTTTTTAATGATTTGAAGCCGGATATTTCTACATTAGAAAATATCTTGGAAAAGTTTGAATGATATAATAAAAATATAATGAACTTGGATTATTCTAGAAAATAAAGAAAAGTATTATGTATCGGTAGTTTTTATGAATAATTCAAGGAAAGGAGTTACCAATGAAAGAGAGAATCGAAAAAGCTCTGGATAAGATTCGACCTTCCCTTATGGCAGATGGAGGAAATGTTGAACTTGTGGAAGTTGAAGGCGACCTGGTAAAAGTCAAGTTAACCGGAGCTTGCGCTGGTTGCCCCATGTCCCAGATAACCTTAAAGATGGGAATTGAAAGAATCTTGAAGAAAGAAATTCCGGAAATCAAGGAAGTTGTAGCTGTTTAGATAAATAAAAGAGGAGAAGCGGTTTCCCTTGATTTATGATTGTCTATTCGTTAAAGATAAAAGAGGAGAAAAAATGAGAAAGGTGTATCTGGATCACATCGCTACGACTCCTCTTCATCCTCAGGTTCTGGATGCCATGCTTCCTTATTTGAAGGAAAACTTTGGCAATCCTCAGAGTCTTCATTCCACCGGACAGGAAGCTTCAAATGCTGTCGAAGAAGCCAGAGAAAAGGTAGCTCAGCTCCTCCATGCTCAGCCTGCGGAGATATTCTTTACATCAAGCGGTTCTGAGTCGAATAATTTTGCTCTGAAGGGTTTCGCGCATACTCAACAAAGCCGGGGAACACATATCATTCACTCTGCCGTTGAACATCAATCCGTTCTTCATTCGGCTAAAAGCCTGGAAAAACAGGGATTTAACGTGAGTGTGGTTCCCGTAGATAAATGGGGAATGGTGAATCCTGATGAGGTCCGTAAGGCTCTCAAGGAGGACACTATACTTGTGTCTATAATGTGGGCCAACGGAGAAGTTGGGACCATTGAACCGGTGAGGGAGATTGCGGAGATGTGTCGCTCCCGTGACGTTCTTTTCCATACGGATGCAGTCGCTGCAGTGGGAAATATTCCCGTTGATGTGAAAGAGCTGGGAGTGGATGCCCTGAGCCTTGCAGGGAATCAATTCTATGGTCCCAAAGGCAGCGCAGTCCTGTTTGTGAAGAAAGGAAAAAGAATTATGCCTTTTATAGATGGCGGCATTCAGGAAGGAGGAAGAAGAGCTGGAACAGAAAATGTGGCTGGCATCGTAGGCCTGGGAAAAGCCGCGGAGATAGCTATGAAGGAGATGGAGAAGCGGATTGGAAAGGCCAAGCCGTTAAGAGACAGGCTTATTCAACTCCTTCCTCAAAAAGTTGATCATGTCGTTCTCACCGGACATCCAGAAGAAAGGCTGCCCCATCACGCAAGTTTCTGCATCGAGTTTATCGAAGGAGAAGCGATGCTCTTGAATCTGGATATGCAGGGTATTTCCACCTCCAGCGGCTCAGCCTGCACGTCACGAGCCTTGAAGGCTTCTCATGTTCTTCTGGCCATGGGGCTTGATCATGCCCTTGCCCAGGGCTCTCTTGTTTTTAGTTTGATCGAAGAGACGACTTCAAAGGATATGGATTATCTTCTTGAAGTCTTTCCACCTATAGTAGAGAGACTGAGAAAGATGTCTCCCTTATACACGAAATATTTGGAGGAAAGGGAAAAATGATTTACAGCGAAAGAGTTATGGAACATTTTCAAAACCCCCGGAATGTGGGAGTGATTAAGGATGCAGACGGAATTGGCAAGGTTGGGAATCCTGTCTGCGGCGATGTGATGGCTTTTTATATCAAGGTAAAAGATAACCGCCTTGTGGATATCAAGTTTCAGACATTTGGCTGCGGAGCTGCTATTGCAGTTTCCAGCATGGTCAGTGAAATGGCTATAGGGAAAACGATAGAGGAGGCTCTTGAAATCACCAATAAAAGTGTAGCAGAGGAATTGGGAGGCTTGCCCAAGAATAAACTCCACTGTTCAAATCTGGGGGCGGACGCCCTCCATGAGGCCATAGAAAATTACAGAGAAAAACAGAAAGCCTCAAAAAAAGAACCGTCTGAAAAGCCTATCTCGAGTGATAAGTGTTATTGTCCTTACTGCGAAGGTCCACTCGAAGGTTTAGAAGATATCTGTGGCAAGTGCCAGGTTGAACTTGAGGAGTGTCCGGAGTGCGGAAAATCCACTAAGAAGGACGCAGTTAAATGTTTTCACTGCGGGGCGACAAGAGTAAGGGTGTGAGTTCTTTGAAATAGAACCAGTTGTCAAGCTGGAAAAAAGAGTGCAATAAGGGTGAGAGAAATAAAGCCTGATGCGAAGCTGGATTGTTTCGGTTTGCTCTGTCCTATGCCCATTATCCAGACCGCAGAAAAGATCAAAGAAATGAAGAGTGGAGAGGTTTTAGAAGTGACCTCCACTGATGAGGGGATCAAGGAAGATATGCCCGCCTGGTGCAGGCAGACAGGGCAAGAATATCTTGGCCTGGAGGAAGATGAAGAGATAATAAAAGTCTATGTCAGGAAAACAAAGGATTAACAAAGATAACAAAGATAGATTAACTGATCTGGATTATTCACGAGTCGAGGGAAGAATGACTAAAGAAGAAATGGCAAACAGGATAGCAAAATTAAAAAAGGAAAAGAGCGCCGTTATTTTTGCCCACAATTACCAGATCGGAGAAGTCCAGGACTTGGCCGATTATATAGGAGATTCCCTCGAATTAAGCCAGAAAGCGGCTCAGCTCAAGGAGGAGCTTATTGTTTTCTGCGGAGTCCATTTTATGGCTGAGACAGCCTCTATTCTGGCTCCTGAAAAAACAGTCCTTATCCCTGAAATCAAGGCCGGCTGTCCCATGGCCAACATGATCAATGCTTCACAGCTGAGGAAGTGGAAAAAAAAATATCCAGAAGGAAAAGCCGTCTGTTATGTTAACACTACCGCAGAGGTTAAGGCTGAATGCGACATCTGCTGCACCTCATCCAATGCCGTCAAAGTTGTGAATTCCATCGACGGGGACGAGATTCTTTTTGCCCCGGATAAAAACCTTGCTGCCTACGTTGCCCGCCACACAGAGAAGAAAATCATTCCCTGGGATGGCTACTGTTATGTTCACAACAACATTCTGGCCAGGGATATAAAAGAGAAAAAGAGTCTCTATCCTGAGGCAGAAGTCTGGGTACATCCTGAATGCAGGCCCGAAGTTATAGACCTTGCAGACAAAGTTCTTTCCACAGGGAAAATGGTAAAGGAAGCCAGGAAAATAAAAAGGAAAGAGATCATCATTGGAACGGAAACAGGGATAATCTACCGCATGAAAAAAGAGAACCCTGAAAAGGATTTTTATCCTGCCCGAGATATGGCTTTCTGTTCTAATATGAAAAAGATAAATCTAAAGAAAGTCCTGAGGTCTTTGGAAGAAATGATTTTCAGGGTTGAAGTTCCTCCAGAAATCAGCCGGAAGGCTAGAGGGGCGATTGAGAAAATGGTGGAAATATAAGAATGGAAGATGAGAAGTACAAGAGATAGAATCGGAGAGATTTTAGAAATTTTGTACAGGGATTACCCCCAAAGCCATACAGCTCTCAAATTTAAAAAACCACTTCAGATCATGGTGGCGACTATTCTGTCCGCTCAGTGTACCGACGAAAAAGTCAATCAGATCACTCCATCTCTTTTTCGTAAATACCAAACACCTGCCGATTTTGCTTCTGCTGACCAAAAAGAATTGGAAGAAGAAATCAGGTCATCAGGATTTTTCAGAAACAAAGCAAAGAATGTCATTAATGCCTCCAAAAAGATCGTCGAAGATTTCAAAGGCGAGGTGCCGGATGAAATGGAGGACCTCATTACTCTTCCCGGCGTTGCCAGGAAGACAGCGAATATTGTCCTTTCCAGTGCCTTTAAGAAGGCGCAGGGTATTGCCGTTGATACACACGTGAGTCGGCTGTCTCAAAGATTAGGTTTGAGTATGGAAAAGGATCCGAATAAAATTGAAAGAGACCTTATGAGACTTGTTCCCAGAGAGGACTGGATCGACTTCAATTACATGCTTGTCAACCACGGCCGGAAAATTTGTCCGGCTCGAAAGCCTCTCTGTCCTCAATGTGAGATAAAACATCTCTGCCCTTCGGCAAAGGACTTTTTCCCGGAGAGCGAGCTCAATCTTTGAGCGAAAAGAATATGATCAAAGAAGCCATGCTTTACAGCTCTCTAGCGGATAAAAAAATCTCCTGCTTTCTTTGCAGCCATAAATGTCAGATTGCCGACTCGAAATTTGGAATCTGTGGCGTAAGGCAGAACAGGGAGGGAAAGCTTTACACGCACGTGTTTGGTGAAGTTATAGCCGCCCATGTTGACCCGATAGAAAAAAAGCCCCTTTATCATTTTCTTCCCGGAACAACATCCTTTTCCATTGCCACCATCGGATGCAACTTCCGCTGTCCGTTCTGTCAGAATTGGCAGATTTCCCAGGCATCCAGGAGGAAAGGAGAGGGTATGTCAGGCCAAAAACTTCTCCCTGAGGATGTTGTTGCAGGAGCAAAACGCTATGGCTGCAAGAGTGTTTCTTATACCTACACTGAACCTACGATTTTCTTCGAATATGCCTACGAGACAGCCAAGCTTGCATCGAGCGCAGGCTTGGGCAATAATTTTGTTACCAACGGCTACATGACCACAGAAGCTCTGGAAGCCATAAATCCTTACCTGGATGCGTGTAATGTCGACCTTAAATCTTTCAGGGAGGAGTTTTATCGAGATATATGCCAGAGCCACCTCCAGCCTGTCCTTGACTCGATCCGGCTTATGAAAAAATTAGACATCTGGGTGGAGGTGACAACTCTTGTGATTCCAGATGTGAATGACGGAGAAGAGGAGTTGAGGGATATCGCCCGCTTTATAGTTGACACAGACCCTGATATTCCCTGGCATATCAGCCGCTTCCATCCTGACTACGAGTATATGGGTTCCCGGGCGACTCCTACCGAAACCCTGCGTTTGGCCTATTCCATCGGGAAAGAAGAGGGGCTTCGCTATGTCTATGTCGGGAATGTCCTGGGAGTGGCGGAGGATACTCTGTGTCCTTCCTGCGGAAAGACTCTCATTCGAAGAGGAGGATTCAGCATCTCTGATTACAAGGTCAAAGATTCCGCCTGCAGCTTCTGTGGCAGCACTGTTGCCGGCCGTTTTAAGCTGAAAGCTGAAAAAAAAAGGACTGAGTGAAGGGAGAGTCAAGAGTGGAAAAATACAGGTTTCTTGAGCATACGGCTGATGCGAAATTCCAGGCTTATGGCGCGACACTGGAGGAGGCCTTCGCTCATGCGGCTTTAGCCACTGTGACTTTGATGTGGGATTGGAAAAAAATCGAGAATAAAATAGAGCGAAAGGTTGATGTGGAAGGCAAAGACCTCAAACAGTTGCTAGCCAGTTTTTTGGAAGAAATCCTCTATTTGCTGGATTCGAAAAATTTTCTAACAGGCGTTGCCGAAAAGATAAGTGTGAAACAAGCCGGAAACCGGTATATGTTGAAAGCACTCTTTAAAGGAGATATATTTTCTGATAAATATAAAATTTACGGAGAAGTCAAGGCCATAACCTACAATGAGATGAAAATCGAAGACAGGAATGGTTTTATGGTTCAGGTTGTGGTTGATCTGTGAGGTGAAAAAATGGAATTGAAAAAAATAAATGAATACACCTGGGAAATTCCGAAGACCGGGGAGATGAGGGTTCCCGCGCTTATTTATACCTCCTCAAGGCTTCTTGATGACGTAAAGCATGACCGGACCTTACAGCAGGCCAGAAATGTGGCCTGTCTGCCCGGAATCCAGAAGGCAGCTTACGTCATGCCGGATGCACATCAGGGCTATGGCTTTCCCATAGGCGGAGTGGCGGCCTTTGATATGGATAATGGCATCATCTCGCCCGGCGGAGTCGGTTATGATATTAACTGCGGGGTCAGGCTTTTGAGGACGGACTATTCGGAAAGAGATGTTCATGAAAAAAGAAAACAGCTCTTAGCAGAGATATTCAGAGAAGTTCCGGCAGGTGTGGGCAAGGGGGGGATAACACGCCTCAGCCGAAATGTTCTCCTGGAGGTTTGCACCAAAGGCGCAGAATGGGCGGTTGAGAATGGCTACGGAACAGGAGATGATTTATTGAGGACCGAAGAGAACGGAAGGATGAAAGCTGCAGATTCGAATTGTCTTTCTTCACGGGCAATAGAGAGAGGCATTCCCCAGTTAGGGACACTGGGTGCCGGAAATCATTTTTTAGAGATCCAGAAGGTCTCGGAAATTTATGATGACCGGGCTGCAGGAGCGTTTGGAATTCACTCCAGAGACCAGATCTTAGTCATGATTCACTGCGGAAGCCGGGGATTGGGGCACCAGGTGGCTTCCGATTACATCCGGTTTATGGAGAATGAGTTTGGAACCGGAGGTTTACCCGATAGGGAGCTGATTTATGCGCCCATCCGTTCGCCGTTAGGCCAGCGGTATTATAAGACCATGAGCGCGGCGGTTAATTTTGCCTTTGCCAACAGACAGATGATTGCCCATTGGGTCCGGCAGGTATTTAAAAAGGTTTTGGGAAAAGCGGAGGGGATGGACCAGATCTATGATGTCTGCCATAATGTGGCTAAATTTGAAAAGCACAGGATCAACGGTGAGCTGAAGGAAGTCTGTATTCATCGCAAAGGAGCCACACGAAGTTTTGGCCCTGGTCGTGAGGAGATCCCTGCGGTCTACCGTTCTGTGGGTCAGCCGGTCATCATTCCAGGAAGCATGGGTACTGCCTCCTATATCCTCGTTGGAACATCAGAAGCAGAGAAAATAAGCTTCGGCTCCACGGCTCACGGTGCCGGAAGAGTAATGTCAAGACACGAGGCTCGCCGGCGTTTTAGGGGAGAGAAAATAAAACAGGAACTGGAACGTAAAGGGATTGAGCTCATGTCGACAAGCTGGAGAGGGGTGGCTGAGGAAGCATCGGGTGCCTACAAGGATGTGGATGAGGTGGTCAGGATTTCCCATGAAGCGGGAATCGGAAAGATGGTGGCAAAGGTTGTCCCAATCGGAGTCATGAAAGGCTGACCTGAATTATTTATAAAAACTGCCGACACCATATTTTATTTTCAATGATATCTGCTCTTTATGTTGTTTTTTCTCTTGACCAAGTCTCGGACTTTCTTCCATGTTCTCAATTTTATTATAGGTCGGCATTTTTTACCCTTCGGGCGAGCCGATCTCACCGCAGATGCTTCGTTGCGGCCCATTCGCGGTGGGATTACCACAGCTTCATGACCCGCACCTTGCATCTACGGCAACCTCGACTCGTAAATCATCCAGGCTGCCTGAATTATTTATAAAAGCTGCCGATGCTAATATTTTATAGCCTGAAAGGCTGAAGTTCAGGTTACGACTTTATCGATATCTTTTTCGGCATAATCTTCAAATTCCTGAGCAAGCGTATATTCACTCTTAAGCATCACATAGTGGCTGTGCTCCACCTTGCTTAGATAATCGAGAATTTTTTTCCGGGGTTCTTCGATTCTTATGGAAAGATTTGAATAAAAATCCGTTGCCGATTTTTCCGATTCCATTGCCTGGTAGAGAATATCTACGAAAGAAGAAGAAGGAGTGAAATGGATGGATGGAAGGAGAGCTTCATCGGCTTTTTCCGCCACCTGTATTTCTTCTCCCGGATAAAGGACTGAATAAAGTTTTCCCAGAACCTCCCTGTGTTTTTTTTCTTCAAAAGCCAACATCTGAAATTTTTCTTTGAGCAGCGGGTTTGAAACCATGTCGGCAAGATTAGAATAAACCTTGTTGGCGTCAATCTCGGCTCGGGCCGCAAGTCCCAATAGCTCTTTTACCGAAGCCTTTGATATATCTAACATTTTTTTCTCCTTTAAGAAGACTTTGTCTTCATTAGGTCAGGCTTTAACTTTGGACTTTTAATAATAAAAAATAAATAGAAAAGCGTCAAAGGCTAAGTCAAAGAAAAAAAGGGGACGGTCCTATTTTTCTGGAAAAGATACAACTCCATATTTATTATTGCTCCCTCTAACCTACATTTCCAAGAATAATTCCAAGTATATTGAGAAAAATAGGACCGTCCCCATTTTTTAAAGATGAGCCGAAGGTTTTGGGGGATAGCCGAAGCGACCATTGAAGATTTAGCCTTCGGAGCTCGGCCTTTGAGGGTAGGTGACGAAGTCAGCCGGCCGAGATGTTTGAGCACGAGATAGGAAAAAGAAGCGAGTCCCGTTATGAAAAAGAGCATACGGCGTATGTCATGAACTGTGATGCGGAGTTTCGAGGCCGCCGAGAAGGCCGAGTGAAGCAAAGCGTTAAAAATCTGAAGGGGAGCGAGGCTATCCCCCAAAACCTTTTCTAATTTTAGAAATGTGAGAAGGTTGACATTTTGTTTTACTCTTTTTATTTTAAAAGCAACCATGAAAATTTTTCTCGCCGGCTACAATGTTGACAGCGAAGTCCTCGAAGAACTCAAGAAAAAGTCCCCGCATCGGGAGGATGTTACTCCTGAAACCCTCTCTGCTTCCTATGCGCGTATATCCAGGGATCCCCGCCCGGTGAATGAACTGCGAGCTGTAGCCCGAGCTGAGGTGAAGAGGGCACGGCGGTCCAACCGGGACATCATCTTCAAGATGGGGCATCATTCTGTTGCCGAGCATGCTGTTTTTAACTTTGATATCATCGGAATGAGCCGCCTGTCCATAGAAGAGATAGAAAAGTTTCGGCTCTGTTCCTATACCGAAAAATCCCAGCGTTATATTACACTAACCGATGATTTTGTCATTCCTGAGGAGATAAAGAAAGCCGGATTGAAAGATGTTTTTACAAAAACAATTAAAACCCAAAACGCCCTCTACCACAGGCTTTATAAAAAGTTAAAATCCTATTTCTTTGAGAAAAACAAGGAGATGGCCGAAAATCCCAAGAAACATTCCATACTCGATGGATGGGCCAAGGAAGATGCCCGGTATGTGACCAGCCTGGCTACCGAAGGACAGCTCGGTATGACTACAAACGCCCGGAATCTGGAATTTATGATCCGCCGCTTTGCCTCAAAAAAACTTGCAGAACTCAAAGAGTTCAACCAGAAGATTTTCGCTCTGGCCAAAGAAGTGGCTCCCTCGATTTTACTTTTTACCGAAGCTAATGATTTTGATTCCAGAACATACGGGGAACTCGAAGATAAAGCGCAGTCCTTTCTGGAATCTTCAGGGGAAGGCAAGGAGCCGGTTTCTCTTGTCGATTATACTCCCGATGCTGATACAAAATTGATCGCCTCCCTTTTGCACACCATTTCTTCTTTGTCTTACGACCAATGCTTAAAGAAGGCCACACAACTCAAGCAGAAAGAAAAAAGAGATTATCTGAAGGCTGCTTTTCAATACATGGAATTTTATGACTTTCCTCTCCGGGAGCTCGAATACGTAAACCTCACCTATGATTTGGTCATCTCAGCTTCCTGCTTTGGTCAGCTCAAGCGTCACCGTATGGCTACCCTGACTGCTCAGAGATATAATCCGGGATTAGGTGTGACTGTCCCGCCCTCGGTTGATGCAGTTGGCTCCAGAAAAGAGTTTATGAAGATGATGGATGAGACAAATCATGTTTATTCTCTCTTGAAAGATGCTCTGGACTGCGGCGCTGAGTATGTGTTGACCAATGCTCATCGAAGAAGAGTTTTGCTTGAGGTCAATGCCAGAGAGCTGTATCACATCTCGAGGCTGAGGGAAGATGTCACATCTCAGTGGGATATCCGGAGGACGGCCGCAGAGATGTCCAGGCTGGCCAGGGAGGTCATGCCATTGACGTGCCTTCTTATCGGGGGTAAGGACGCGTATCCTGAAGTCTATAAGGATGTTTTCGGAAAATCGCCTAAATTTTTCCCGCCGGAATTTTAATCCTTTTGTTCATAGAATTTAATTTCTTTTTCTCTTTAGCCAGAATTCCAGGCTGATGTCCAGTCCGAAATGGGTGAAAGATTTCACGAGCGCTCCTTGAACTCTTCCTACTTTTCCTGAATACACATACCATTCAAAATCAAATTGATCTGTCCCGGTTAAGAGGTGCGTAGCACTATTTCTTCCAAATCTCCGCCAGATGGTCTCGAAAAAGAGTCTGAGATTGAGCCCGACTTTTGGTGTAATCCTGTATTTAAGGCCTCCTCCTCCTTTTATTTTTATACCTGTCTTTCCGGGTCCAAGCCGCCATCTGTTCAAAACAAGGTCTTTGTCTGTGCTTAGAAGGTAAACGCCGAAACCTGCAAAGAAGTAAGGAAACATTCTTTGATTCATGTATCTTCTCTCGGCAATGAGCACGGAGAGTATGAGTGAGGAAAGATTGCAGGATTTTGTGTAAGGTTCTTCGATATGATTAATTTCGTAGAAAATCATCTCTTCCGGATCTAAGAAATCGGGGTTTCCAAGCCATTTTCCATACCATTCCAGGTGTGAAAAGTAGCTGATTTTTTGAAAATTGAATTCCAGCTGCAAACCCAGTCTTTTATTGAAGAAATACTGAAGGTTAAAGTTTAGGTTGTGCTTCATCCGTGTCCGTTCTTTAAAGTAGATCTCACTGGGCGCCCAGTCGAGCTCCCATGATGCTACGTATGAGTGTAATGCAAAAGAATAACCCGGGCCAAAACCGATGATTATATTTTTTTCTTGTGATGCCTGAGAGGGAAGAGAAAGGAAAAGCAAAAAAAATAAAATGAATAAAGCTGACTTGAGCTTCATGGCTTCTCTTTTTTTCTGATAGATCGCGAGTCTCCCTTTGGTCGCCCGCCATGACATGGGAAGGATCCTGTCCAGCCCCTTATGTTTTTGATGTTACGATTTTATAAAAGTTCTTCTTACCTATTTTTAAAATAACGTCGCTTTTATCCTTCAGGCTTATCTGAAATCCGATATCTTCAATCCTCTCTCCGTCGAGATAAACTCCTCCCTGGCGTACCGTTCTTTTTGCCTCGCCCCTGGATGGAAATATGTTTTTTTCGACAAGGAAATCAATGAGGGAAATCTCCGGCGTTTTGACCTCCATTTCTTCGATCTTGGAAGGAAGTTCTTTTTTCTTGAATATTCTTTCAAATTCCTCAACTGCTTTTCCGGCCTCTTCCTTTCCCCAAAAATCAGAGACTATAGACTGGGCCAGTTGGGACTTGAGATCTTTGGGATGGATTTTTCTTTCCTTCACTTCATTTTTCCATTTTTCGATCTGAGAGAGGGACTCGTCTGTGAGCAGCTCGTAGTAACGGAACATCAGGGGATCGGTGATGGACATGATTTTTCCGTAGATCTCATCGGGAGATTCTGTGATTCCCACATAGTTGTCTAGAGTTTTGCTCATTTTCTCCACACCATCCAGCCCTTCAAGCAGAGGCATGGTGATAATAACCTGCGGCTCCTGGCCGAATTCCCTCTGTATTTCCCGGCCCACAAGGAGATTGAATTTTTGGTCTGTTCCCCCGAGCTCCACATCTGCTTTCAATGCCACAGAATCATAAGCCTGCATGAGAGGATAGAAGATCTCGTGGGTGAATATGGGAATTCCCTTTTGCAGGCGGCTCGTAAAATCATCCCTCTCCAGGATGCGGGCAACCGTATATTTGGCAGCAAGGTTGATGATCTCGAAACTTGTCAGTTTCCCGAGCCAACGGGAGTTAAAATCGATAATGGTTTTTTTGTGGTTAAGAATCTTGAATATCTGAGTTTTATAGGTTTCCGCATTTTTTTTGATCTCTTCCCGGGTCATGGGGGGGCGGGTGGAGGACCTCCCGGAGGGATCTCCGATGAGTCCGGTAAAATCGCCGATGAGAAAGATCACATCATGACCCAGATCCTGGAAATGCTTCATTTTGCGCAGGAGTACAGTATGCCCTAAATGAATATCAGGTGCTGTCGGGTCAAATCCCGCTTTGACCTTTAGAGGTCTGTGTTCCTTGAGAGAGCGTGTCAGTTTGGCTTTAAGCTCTTTTTCCTGAATAATCTCCACACAACCTTTTTTCAGGTACTTGAACTGTTCCTCAACGTCTTTCATTTTGCTTCATCTCGTATATACACTCTTCTCCCTCTCACTTCCACTTTTCCTTCAAAAAAGAGCCTTACCGCTTCGGGGTAGATCTTGTGTTCCTCCTTCAAAATTCTCTCGCTTAGAGTATCTTCTGTATCGTCCTGGAGAATGGGGACAACAGCTTGAATGATAACTGGACCCATATCCACGTCAGCAGTAACAAAGTGAACGGTTGCTCCAGAGTATTTGACTCCCCAATCCAGTGCTTTCTTCTGGACATGAAGACCGGGAAAGGAAGGGAGCAGAGCTGGATGGATATTCATGATACAGTGCTTAAAATTGTCGCAAAAGTAAGGCGTGAGGATTTTCATGTATCCAGCCAGAACGATTAAATCCACATCTCTTTTTTTGACTTCCCTGGTGATGTCTTTGTCATACTCTTCTCGACTCGAATAGAGTTTTGGATTGAGGAAAAGAGTTTCGAGATTTCGCTCGCGAGCAATATTTAATCCCGGAGCTTCTTTTTTGTTGCTGAAGACGAGGGCTATCTCGGCATCTATTTTTCCCTCTTGAATGGCATTATGGATGGCCATGAAATTTGAGCCTCGTCCTGAGAGAAAGACAGCAATTTTCCCTCTTTTTTTTGGGCTTTGAAAACCTTCTTTCATCATTTTTCTATCCTAAATTATTGGGTTTACCTCATTCTGAAAACTTCAGGGATAGATTCTTTCCACGCTTTGTGCGCTTCATTTATGGAGACATCGATGATTTTTTTATCGAGATGGGAGATAATCATCCTGTCCCCGCCGGTCTTTCCCATCTCAGTTGCTTTCACTTTTCTTTTTTCCGCAAGCTCAAGAAGCTTTTTTGAATTCCCATCTTTTGCAGTCACTACTATTCGGGATTGGGTTTCTCCGAAAAGGAGTGCATCCGGGGGGATGTCATCATGAAGATTAAGGCTGAACCCGATTTTTTGGCGACTGAAGAAGGAGCATTCTGCGAGGCAAACGGCCAGCCCTCCTTCTGAGACATCATGGGCAGATTCGATGAGCTCCAGAGCGATGGCTTCCAGGCAGAATTCATGGATTTGTCTTTCTTTATTTAAATCAATTTGAGGAGGACGCCCTTTTTCCATGTTGAATACATGTTTGATGTATTCAGAGGCACCCAGCTCATCTTTGTTTTCACCCAGGAGAATCACAGAACTCTCTTCCTCCTGGAAGCCGGGCGTGAGGGCTTTGTTCATGTCCTCGATAATGCCTACCACTCCGAGCACAGGAGTGGGGAAGATCGATATGCCTTCTGTATCGTTGTAAAAACTGACGTTCCCTCCTGTTACTGGAATATCGAACGTTTTGCAGGCTTCGGCAATTCCTTCGATAACTTCTTTAAATTGCCACATGATTTCAGGCTTTTCCGGATTGCCAAAATTCAGACAGTTGGTGACACCCACAGGCCGTGCTCCCACGCAAGCAAGATTTCGACAGGCTTCTGCCACGGCTATCTTCCCTCCGGTCCTGGGATTCAGGTAAGAATAGAGGGAGTTTCCATCGAGAGCAACAGCCAGGGCTTTCTTCTTGTTTTTGAGTCTTAGGATTGAGGCATCACCTCCGGGGAGGAGGGCTGTGTTAACCTGCACCATATGGTCGTACTGGCGGTAGACCCATTCTTTATCTGCGAGAGTGGGAGACGAGAGAAGTTTGACAAAAGTCTGGTCGTAGTTTTCCATCAAGGGAAGGGGATCGAGCCGGGTTGCCGATTCCATATATGAAGGGATAACACTTTCTCTTTCGTAGACCGGGCAGAGGTTTACGACAGCGTCAACTGGTATGTCCACGACAGTTTCTCCACCTGCTTTGACTTTGAGTCTGTCTCCATCGGATACATGACCAATGATGACTGCATCCAGATCCCATTTGGAAAAAATTTCCTGCACTTCCCTGACTTTGTTCTTTTTAGCCACGATAAGCATTCTTTCTTGAGATTCGGAGAGCATGATCTCGTAAGGCGTCATGCCCTCCTCTCTTTGAGGAACGAGATCGAGGTCGATTTCCATGCCTGAGCCTGATTTGGCGGCCATCTCTGTTGTGGAACAGGTCAGCCCCGCAGCACCCATGTCCTGAATACCCACGACCAAATCCCTGGCCATAATTTCCAGGCAGGCCTCCAGCAGCAGCTTTTCCTTAAATGGATCTCCGACCTGGACATTCGGTCTCTTCTGCTCTAAATCCTCTCCGAATTCAGCCGAAGCCATCGTGGCACCGTGTATGCCGTCCCGTCCGGTTTTTGATCCGACATAGAGAACCAGATTTCCCGCACCTTCGGCCTTGGCGTAGAAAATCTTATCTTTTTCCGCTATTCCCAGGCAAAAAACATTGACCAAGGGATTAAGGGAATAACAGCCGTTGAAATAGACATCGCCCCCTACCGTGGGAACTCCTATCGAGTTTCCGTATCCTGCTATTCCTGAGATAACGCCTTCCATGACGGTTTTGTTTCTGGGTTTGGATAGGGGCCCGAAACGAAGGGAATCGAGCAAAGCGATAGGTCGGGCTCCCATTGTGAAAATATCCCTGAGGATACCTCCGGCTCCTGTTGCTGCTCCCTGGTAAGGTTCGATAAAAGAAGGATGATTGTGGGACTCTATCTTGAAAACGATCGCCATACCGTCTCCGATATCGATGATTCCTGCGTTTTCACCCGGTCCCTGGATAACGTTTTTTCCTCTAACGGGTAATTTTTTGAGGTGCATTTTTGAACTTTTATAGCTGCAGTGTTCTGACCACATGAGTGAAAAGATCCCGAGTTCGGTGATGTTGGGCTCTCTTCCGATGAGCTGGACGATTCTCTTGTATTCCTCAACAGTGAGATTATGTTCATCGAGTATCTTTTTATCTATCATTCTCACTTCACTCAATGCTTGTGTGTTAAACTAGCTTATTGATGATGGAATCAAAAATGATTTTCCCATCTTCACTTCCCAAAATCATCTCAGAAGCTCTTTCCGGATGTGGCATCATGCCCATGATGTTGCCTGATGTATTGACGAGACCTGCTATGCTCTCCAGAGAGCCGTTAACGTTGGCCTCTTCATTGAGATGCCCTTCAGCATCACAATAGCGGAAGATAATCTGGCCGTTCGCTTTGAGTTCTTGAATAGTGTCAGGAGGAGCGATATAATTCCCTTCATAATGGGCGATGGGAATCTTTAGGACCTGTCCTTTTTTTCCTTTTCTTGTGAAGAGCGTTTTATTGTTTTCTACCTTGATGTGAACGTGCTGACAGAGAAATTTCAGATTTTTATTCCTGAGCATTGCCCCTGGAAGCAGTCCCAATTCCAGAAGAACCTGGAATCCGTTACAGATTCCGAGCACCAGGCCGCCTTTGTTCGCAAATTCAACGACTTCCAGCATTAAAGGCGAGAATTTAGCGATAGCCCCTGACCTTAGATAATCTCCGTAGGAGAATCCTCCGGGAAGAATGACACAATCGACGTTTTTTAAGTCGTGCTCTTTGTGCCAGAGGAATGTCGTCTCTTGCTTCATGATGTCCTTTAGGACATAGTACGTGTCATGATCGCAGTTTGAACCGGGAAAAATGACGACTCCGAATTTCATTTTAGTTAATGCAAGGTAAAAAAGGGCATTCCCTCAAAGTACCGTCCTGTGTGAAATCATCTTCAGTGGGTGGTCCTTTGGGGAATGTCCCTCTCTTTCTCAGCTTTTCTTTATTCAATAATTTCCCAGGAGAATTTCTCGATGATAGGATTCGCCAGAGCTTTGTCGGAAATTTCTGGAATGACTTTTCGAGCCTCCTCCTGAGATATGCCTTCCAATTCAAGCTCAAAAACTTTGCCCTGTCTTACATCCTGTATGAAATTATAGCCCATGGTGAGAAGAGCGTTTTTGACGGTCTGGCCTTGAGGATCAAGAATGCTTTTTTTATAAGAGACGAGGATTCTAACTTTCATCACTGAGTACCTTATCGAAGATATAGTCTATTTTTTCAAGATACGGTTCGAGGGAAAAACAGGCATCGACTTCTTTCTGAGTCGTCAAAATTTTTTTGATTTCCTGATCAGATTGAATGAGGTCCTTAAAATCGAGATGTTCCTTCCAGGCTTGGATGCTGTTTTGCTGAACCAGTTGATAAGCTTTATCCCTGGGTACATTTTTATTCGTAAGAGCAAGAAGAACGCTTTGGGAAAAGATAAGACCTCGAGTTTGATGGATATTCTCTTTCATCCTGTCGGGGTAAACACTCCAGTTTTTTATGATATCCGCTGTTTCAGCCAGGAGAAAGTCTGTCAGGATAAAGGAATCAGGGAAAATGACTCTTTCGGCAGAGGAGTGAGAGATATCTCTCTCGTGCCAGAGAGGAATGTTTTCCAGAGCAACCTGGAGATTGGCTTTGACCGGCCGAGCTAAACCAGAGATCCTCTCTGTGCGAACAGGATTCTTTTTGTGCGGCATGGAGGAGGAACCTTTCTGACCTTTGGTGAATGGCTCCTCGAGTTCAAGGACTTCTGTCCTTTGGAGATGACGGATCTCAACGGCAAATTTGTCGAGCGAAGAGACGAGGATGGCTAATGCAGAAAGGACTTCAGCATGCCTGTCGCGTTGAAGGACCTGAGTGGTAACAGGCGCAGCTTTGAGCCCTAATTTTTCTAAGGCATAAAACTCGATCTTCGGGTCTAAATGGATGTAGGTTCCTACTGAACCAGAAATTCTTCCGCAGCTTATGACTTCAAGAGCATTTGCGATTCGATGAAGATGACGCTTTGTTTCCTCATACCAGACAAGGAGTTTGACTCCGAAAGTAATAGGTTCAGCATGAACTCCATGGGTTCTTCCCATCATAATTGTTTTTTTGTAACGGATAGCTTCTTCTTTGAGAATATCTTTGAGGGAGTATAAATCTTTCTGGATTTTCTCCAGCGCTTCTTTGATCAGAAGAGAGAGAGCTGTATCGACAATATCGTAGGAGGTCAGGCCGAGATGGATGAAGCGGGAATCTTCTCCCACTTTCTCAGCCACTGAAGTCAGGAAGGCAATAACATCATGTTTTACAATTTTTTCAATCTCTTCAATTCTCTGTATGGAAAAACCGGATTTTTCTTTAATCCTTTGAAGAGCATCTTGAGGAATTTGGCCTATTTCTGCCTGTGCTTCACAGACAGCAAGCTCAACATCAAGCCATTTCTGGAATTTGTTTTCTTCTGTCCAAATGGCTCCCATCTCAGGGCGAGTGTATCTTTCAATCATCGAGGAAACCTTTAAATAAAAAAGAGTTGAAATCATATCAACATGCTTATCTCTTGTCAATTAAACAGCCTTTTCTCAAAGGATTTTGTATAATACGTGTCTAAAGGGATGAATGGAAATATGGAAGATTTTTCTGATGACCAATTGGTCAAACTGGCAAAGCAGGGAAACCTTGAAGCTTTTTCTGAGCTGGCGGGCCGCTTCAAACAGAAAATCTATAACACAATATTATCTTTTACGAAAAACCATCAAGATACGGATGATCTAACGCAGGAGACTTTTGTGAATGCCTTTAAATCCTTAAAGAATTTTAAGCAGTGTTCAAGCTTCTACACTTGGTTTTACCGGATAGCGGTGAATCTGACCTTGACTTTTCTGAAGAAAAGGAGCAGGGAAAAGGACAGAGATGTTTACAGCGAGGATTATTCTTTTCACAGAAGCGGAGAGGCTTCAAACGCTTCTCCGGAGAGATATTCTTTAAAGATGGAGCTTACTGAAAGATTGAATAAAGCAATAGATTCCTTGCCTTTACTGTATAAAACACCTTTTATTCTGGTTGTTTTTCAAGGAATGACCCACGCTCAGGCAGCCAGCGTCCTCTCCTGTTCTGAGAACACGGTATCTTGGAGAATGCATAAGGCGAGGAAAATGCTTCAGACCAAATTGAAGCTCTATTTAGAGGGGGGATAGAATGAGATGTGAAAAGATCAAAAAATGGATTTCTGACAAGCTTGATGGTGAGCTTTCGGAAGAAAGGAAGAAACTTCTTGAAGCCCATTTTCACAGATGTGAATTATGCCGTTTGTATGATGAAAATCTCGAGAAAATTCATGAGGATGCCCAGAGCCTGAAAGTGCCCCATATTTTTCCTGATTACTGGAAGGACTTCGACTTCAGACTCAAAACAAAAATTTCCTCTTGTGAACAGGATGAGAGTAGACGTGTACCGCTTTTCTTGAGATGGAAATGGGTATTGGCGAGTGCTGCGTTGATTTTTGTGTTTTTCATATCATTCTTTTATCTGGCTCAAATCAAAGCGCCTCAGGAAGTATACATTCTTTCTTTCGAGGATACCTTTGAACGAATCTCCAATGAAATGAGCAATGACCCTGAGTTGGAAGAATTGTTCAACTCTGTTATTTTGGCTTCTTTAGGCGAAGATATTGATGATTTCTCCCAGATAATCAGTCCTGAATTTTATGAGACTCCTCTTTTCTGGGAAGGTGTCACAGAAGAGGAGATGGATTTTCTTGAGATTGAAATAATGAAAAACATTAAATCACAGGAGGATTTTCATGAAAACTAAATATGTTCTTTCCATTTTTCTCAGTTTTTTTCTTTTGAGTTCAATCTTATCAGCTGCTGTTTCTAATGGCGGGCCACAGCAGAATAAAAAAAGAACACGAGAGAATATTATAACAATGAGGTTATTAAGGATGACCCGGGTTTTGGAACTTACAGAGGAACAGACGGCAAAAATTTTTCCCGTTGTAACCCGTGTCGAAAAAGAAAAGATGGAAATATACCTGAAGGTCGGAAAAGAGATGAGAGATCTTCGATTGGCGTTGAAAAGCAAAACCCCAGACGAGAAGAAGATTTCGAACAAGATCAAGGCAATCAAGGAGTTCAGAGACCAGCTTGAGAGCATGGATAGGGAGTTGGAAACCAGGCTTGAAGAGAGTATGACCCTGATTCAGAGGGCGAAATACCTTGTATTTTCGGCGGATTTTAACAGGGATTTAAGGAATCAGCTGGATAGGGCAAGAAGGATGAAGGAAAGACCTCCAAGAAAGAAGAAATAAGCACCTAAAAATAAAAAATAGAAAGCTTAAGTTTCTTGACAAAAGGCATGATTTGATATAGGCTCTTGAATGAATTTTCATATTCTTTTATAAATAAATACAAATTCAGGCAGGTTAAAGAGAGGAAAAGACTTTTCCAGAAGAGTTCTCTCTCTTCTTTTATTATTCCCGAATAAGCAATAGATTAAGAGCCTGCGGAGGGAAGATTGCGCCAGCGTAGCT